>JAATGI010000468.1 GCA_015654725.1 Rhodospirillales bacterium | reverse complement strand
AGGCGAGCTTGGTGAGGTCTTCCGCCGGCCAGATCGGCTCCCACGGCGCCAGGAACGCATGGCTCTCCTCGCGCAGGCGCGCCCATTGCGGATAGTCGCCGAGCGATGGCGTGCGCAGGATGACGCGGTCACCACGGAGCGTCGGGTAGCTGGTGCCGGGCGAGATCGAACGGAGAAACGCCATCGCCGGTCCGCCTATGCTCCTACCGCCGCCGCCACCGCGGCCCTGGCGCGGAAGCCGAAACGCTCGGCCACCTTGTCGTGGTCGATCATGCCGGAGAGCGCGCCCACCGCCGCTACCGTCGGCTTGCTGCCGGTGAAGATGTCGCCGGCGAGGTTGCGCACGTCGTCGACCGTGATCGCGTTGATGCGCGCCACAAGCTCGTCGGTCGGGATTGGCCGCCCGAAGAGCAGCATCTGGCGGGCGATCTGCCCGGCGCGGCCGGCGGGGCTCTCCAGCGTCATCAGCAGGCCGGCGCGCAGTTGCGCCCGCGCCCGGTCGAGCTCGCGGCCGTCGATGTCGTGGGCGGCGCGCTCCAGCTCGCCCAGCATCACCGGCATCAGCTCGGGAACGTCGTCCGGCCCGGTCGCGGCGTGGACGCCGAAGATGCCGGAATCCGAGAAGCCCCAGTGGAAGGCGTAGATCGAGTAGCAGAGCCCGCGCTTCTCGCGCACTTCCTGGAAGAGCCGCGAGGACATGCCGCCGCCGACCGCGTTGGCGAAGACATGCAGCGCATAATAGGTCGGCGCGGCATAGGAAAGCCCCTCGAAGCCGATGACGATATGCGCCTGTTCGAGGCGCCGGCTCACCCGCATGTCGCCGCCGACATAGCGCGCCGGCGTGGCATCCTCGTGCGCCTGCGCCGGCAGGTTGGCGAAGCGCGCGGCGGCGGCCTCGACGATCCGCGCATGATCGAGCGCGCCGGCGGCGCCGATCGCGGTTACGCCGCTGCGGTAATGCTTGTCGAGATAGGTCGCGATCATCGACCGATCGAAGGCCCTGACATGCTCCGGCGTGCCGAGGATCGGCCAGCCGATCGGCTGCTCGGGAAAAGCCGCGGCGTTGAAAAGATCGAAGACGAGATCGTCGGGCGTGTCCTCGACCGCGCCGATCTCCTGCAGGATGACCTCTTTCTCGCGCTCAAGCTCCTCCTTGTCGAAGACACTGTCGGTCAGGATGTCCGAAAGGATATCGATGGCAAGCCCGACATCGCCGGCAAGCACATGGGCGTAATAGGCGGTCTGCTCGACACTGGTTGCGGCATTGAGATCGCCGCCGGCGCTCTCGATCTCCTCGGCGATGTCGCGCGCCGAACGCCGGCGCGTGCCCTTGAAGGCCATGTGCTCGAGCAGGTGCGAGAGACCGCGTTCGCGCGGCCGCTCGTGCCGCGAGCCGGCCGCGACCCAGACGCCGAGCGAGACGGTTTCAAGATGCGGCATGCGGTCGGTGACGATGCGCAAGCCGGACGGCAGGGTGGTGATTTCGACGCTCATGACGCCGCCCTCTTCGCGCTCGCTCCTGGGGATTGCAAACGCGCGCGAATAAAAGTCTCTATCGCGCTTTGATCGTTCGGCAGCACGTCGAAATGTTCCGGCCGCCCGGCGAGATCGGCGAGATGCGGCGGCAGCGGCGGATGCTGACCGGTCGCGCGTTCGATCGCGGCCGGGAATTTCGCCGGATGGGCGGTGCCGAGCACAATGGCCGGGACCTCCGGCCGCGCCGCCAAGGCGGCCCGCGCCGCGCCGAGGCCAACAGCGGTATGCGGGTCGATCAATCTTTGCGTTTCGCGCCACACGCGCGCGATCTCCTCACTTGTTTCGGCTTCGCCGACGCGGGCGGCGTCGAATTCGTCGCGGATCGCCGCAAGCGGCGCGGCATCGAGCGAAAAACCGCAGGATTGTTGCAGAGAACCCATCAGCCGGCGCACGGCCGCGGCATCACCGCCATAGGCTTCGAACAAGAGCCGTTCGAAATTCGACGACACTTGTATGTCCATTGAGGGCGATTGTGTGGCCTCGACTAGGCCCGTCTCGTAACGCCCGGTGCGCAACGTCCGCACAAGAATGTCGTTCGAATTGGTGGCAATGACGAGCCGCTCGACCGGCAGACCCATTTTCTTTGCCACCCAGCCAGCGAGGATGTCGCCGAAATTGCCGGTCGGCACGGCGAAGGAGACAGGCCGGTGCGGTGCGCCGAGTGCCACGGCGCTCGTGAAATAATAGACGACCTGCGCCACGACCCGCGCCCAATTGATCGAATTGACGCCGGCGAGTGAAAACTCCTGACGGAAGCGGCGGTTGGCAAACAGCCCCTTCACCAGCGTCTGGGCGTCATCGAACGTGCCTTCGATCGCGATGGTGTGGACATTTGCGGCGGCGATCGTCGTCATCTGCCGGCGCTGCACGTCGGAGACGCGGCCATTGGGATAAAGGATGAAGACATCGACCTCGGGCAGGTCCTTAAAGGCGGCGATCGCCGCGGCGCCCGTATCGCCGGACGTCGCAGCGACAATCGTCGCGCGCTGCCCGCGTGCCGACAGCACGTGCTGCATCAGCCGGCCGAGCAATTGCATCGCCAAGTCTTTGAAGGCCAAGGTCGGCCCGTGAAAGAGTTCGAGCAGGAAGAGATTGTCGCCGAGCTGCGAAAGTGGCGCGACCGCGACATGGTCGAAGCCGGCATAGGCGGCGGCGATCATATTCCGCAACGCCGGACGCTCCAGCGTGCCGGCGACAAACGGCCAGATGACCGCCTCGGCCACCGCCGCATAGGGCCTTCCGGCGAAACCGGCGATCTCGGCTTGCGATAATTTTGGATAAGAATCAGGCAGATAGAGGCCGCCGTCCTCGGCGAGGCCGGCGATCAGCGCGTCGGTGAAGGAAAGCGCCGGCGCCAAGCCGCGCGTCGAGATATATTTCACGCCTGAAGCCTGATGTTTCGATCGATTCCGGAAGCCGGTTTAGCACAAAACGGCCGCGGCGGGGATTTTTGCCCACCCGCCTGGAGAGGGCTCGTCGTTAAGCTTAAGCCGTCGCCCTCGCCCGTTCGCGCCAGACCCGATAAAAATGGGTGCCGAAGACGATCCACAGGCCGACCGCGCCACCGAACCAGGTCAGCGCATATTCCATGTGATTGTTGGGGATGTTGCCGATGGTCGCGCCGCCCTCCGGCCAGCCGCCGGGGATCGCGATCTTGTCTTGATCGATAACAAAGGGTGCTGCCCGCGTGAGCCCGAAATGCGCGGCGATCGCCGCCGGGTCGCGGGTGAAATAAAGATTATGCGCGGGATCGTCAGCAGGCGTGAAGAAATTGCGGTCCTGCGGCGGACGCATCAAGCCGGTGACAGTCACCTCGCCCGCGATCTCACTCTCCGGACGCGAGGATTTGGCCGCGAGATCAGTCGGGATGAAGCCGCGATCGACGATGACCTCGTCCCCAGAGGCCAGGATCAGCGGCGTCAGAACCAAATAGCCCGCGCCAAGATCGCGCGGACCTTGTGTGCGGAAGACCAGCACCTCCTTGGCATTGTCGAAATGGCCCTGCGCCGACACATGCAGATATTCATAATCGTCGGGCTTGAGGCGCGCCCAGGCTGTGGCCAGCGGCAGCGGCAGCGCCGCCGCCGTGCTGCGCGCCCCGATCCTGGCGATCAACGCGTCTTTCCAGACAAGCCGGTGCAATTGCCAGACGCCGAGCCAGACAAGCACGCCCGTGCCTGCGAGTGTAAACAGCAAAGGCACGATGAGCCGCTTCGTAACGGGTCCGCTAGCCATCGCTTTTCTGATTTTCGAGACGGCCCTGCTCCGCCCTGTTGCGATATTGCAGCGCCAGCAGAATGCCCTTCAGCGGCCGCAGAAGACCGAGACAGACGAGAATCGTCAGCGGCAGGAAAATGACGAAATAGACCCAATAGGGCGGCTCGTAGAGAACCTCGATGACCAGCGCCAAGCCGACGATGAGAAAACCCGCGAACAGCATCACGAAAACGGCGGGGCCGTCGCCGGCGTCGGCGAAGCCGTAACTAAGGCCGCAGGCGTCGCAACCCGGCGCCACTGTCAGCAATTTGGAAAACATCTTGCCGCGGCCGCAGCGCGGACAACGGCCGGCAACGCCGCGCCAGACCGCCGAAGATACAGATCTCGTATCGGCGCCGCTGCTGTCGGTAGTGCTCATGGCGGCTTTCTTGCGCCCGGCAGACGCCGGGCGCAAGCTTTAAGCGCAACTCAATGTTCGAACGGACCGCCCCACGATCCCCAGACATAGATGCAGGAGAACAAGAACAACCAGACGACGTCGACGAAGTGCCAATACCAAGCAGCGAATTCGAAGCCGAGATGGCGTTGCGACGTGAATTGGCCGGCGAGCGCCCGCAACAGGCAGACGATCAGGAAGATCGTGCCGATGATGACATGAAAGCCGTGGAAGCCGGTCGCCATGAAAAAGGTCGAGCCATAGATCGACCCCTTAAAGGCGAAGGGCGCATGGGCATATTCGTAGGCTTGGACGGCGGTGAACGAAAGGCCGAGCAGGACCGTCAGGATGAGGCCGTTGACGAGGCCCTTGCGGTCGTTATTGAGCAAAGCATGGTGCGCCCAGGTCACTGTCGTGCCCGAGGTCAACAAGATAAGCGTGTTGAGCAGCGGGAAGTGCCAGGGGTCGATCGACTCGATGCCCTTCGGCGGCCAATGACCGCCGGTGAATGCAGCGCGGGAATATTCGATCGCATCGCCCGGAAACAGCGCCGCGTCAAAAAAGGCCCAGAACCAGGCGACGAAAAACATCACCTCGGAGGCGATGAAGAGGATCATGCCGTAGCGCAGGCCGAGCGCGACGATGGGTGTATGGACGCCGGGAGTCCGCGCCTCCTTGATGACGTCGAGCCACCAGTTCGCCATGACGAAGAGAACGGCGATGACGCCGACGCCAAAGATGTAGCTGCCGGGTTTCACCCCTTCGATGGGGATCGACTTCATCCACAGAATGGCGCCGAGCGCCATGAGGAAGGCGCCGAACGCGCCGATGATCGGCCACGGGCTCGGATCAACGAGATGATATGGATGGTTGGGCTTGGCGTGCGCGTCTGACATTTCGTTCCCTCTCGTCTCTCCCGGGGGTTTTTCATCCCTGCGGCCCCCGATCCGTGCCGCGTTTCCTCATCCCAAATCTTTAAAGTCGCGGTGGCTCCTTGCCGCCGTCCTGAACCGCGGCCACGGGCTGGGCGTCATGCGCCGGATAAAACGTGTAAGACAGCGTAACCTCGTCGATCCCGTTCATCGTCTCGTCTTTCTCGAGCGCCGGATCGAGAAAGAAGACGACCGGCATCTCGACCGTCTGATGCGGCCCGAAATGCTGCTCGCTGAAACAGAAGCAGGCGATCTTGTCGAAATAGGCTCCGGTCTGGCCCGGCGAGACATTGTAAACCGCGCGCGCCGCGGTCTCGCGGTCGCTGAGATTGGTGACCTTGAAGAAGACGGTCGCCGTCTGGCCGGTACGCACCGAAACCTGCTGCACTTCGGGCGCGAAATCGAGCGCCAGGCCGGGCGCGACATTGGCGTCGAGATGCACGGTGATAACGCGCTTGCCCTGTTTCGCCGGCGCGACCCTGCGCACCTGCGTCGTGCCTGCAAAGCCGGTCGCCGCGCAGAAGGCGCGATAGAGCGGCACCGCGGCAAAAGACACGCCAAGCATCGCGACGACGACGGCAAGGACGGAAAATGCAACGAGCCCCTGGCGCGGGCCCTTGGCGCGGCGTGGATTGGGAGTTTCTTCGGAGCCCGCCATGGTTGAACCTATATCGGCGGCTTCATGACGCCGGGACCGAGCTTGACGATCGTCACGGCGTAAAACAGCGCGACGAGCGCGCCGACCACGAGGCCGATCGCGATGTTGCGCAGCCGGCGGCTGCGCACCTGCTCCGGCGTCAGCGTCACACCTTTGGGGTCGATCTCATACGACATCATCGCAGCGCTCCGACGACGTAGACCACCCGCTCGATCAGCAATTCGGCAAAGAGCACATAGAGATAAATGATCGAAAACCAGAATAGCCGCATCGCGGTCTTGTTCGCCGCATCGCCCTCGCGCACGCGGAAAACGAGAATCGCGCGGCGGACAAATTCCACGCCGAGCACCAGCGCGCAAAGGCCGTAGACGAACGAGGCGAAGCCGAGCGCATAGGGCAGCACGCCGATGATCGCAAGGATCACGCTGTAGATGAGGATCTCGAGCCGCGTGTGATCGGCGCCCTTGACATTCGGCATCATCGGCACGCCGGCATTGGCGTAATCGCTGGTGCGCGCCAGTGCCAAGGCCCAAAAATGCGGCGGCGTCCAGGTGAAGATGAGGCCGAAGAGGACGAGCGGCGCGATGTCGACATGACCGGTCGCCGCGGCATAGCCGACGATCGGCGGCAGCGCCCCGGCAGCGCCGCCGATGACGATGTTCTGCGGCGTCGAACGCTTGAGCCATATCGTATAGATCACGACATAGAAGAAGATCGTGAACGCGAGCAGGCCCGCGGCGAGCGCATTGGCGACGAGGTAAAGCGTCATCACCGCGAAGGCCGAGAGCACGAGGCCGAACGCCAGCGTCTCGGGCCGGGAGACCCTGCCCGTCGGAATCGGCCGCTTGCTCGTGCGCCGCATCAAGGCATCGATGTCGGCATCATACCACATATTGAGCGCGCCGGAGGCGCCGGCGCCGACCGCGATGCAAAGCAGCGACGCCAGCCCGATGACGAAATTCACCGGATGCGGCGCCAGCAGGATGCCGGCGAGCGCGGT
>JAATGI010000430.1 GCA_015654725.1 Rhodospirillales bacterium | reverse complement strand
GGCGCGTCGGGCGGGCTGGTCGGATCGTCGATCGCCGAATGCGGCGCGCCCTGCATCCGCGACGCGTCGCTGTCGGCGATCTTGATCAGCAGCACCTCGTCCGGCTGCATGTGCCGGAAATAGTACCAGCGCTGCGCCGGATTGTAGGCGAGGTTGAAGGTTTGGCGCGGCTTCTCGTTAGCGCTCATCGCGTCCTTGGCGGCGTAGCCGATGCGCAGATCCTTCACCGACAGAGTGGCGCCGTCGCACACCGCGAGCGGCGCCGCCATGACCGGCTTCAGCGGCCGCCAGACATTGACGCCGAGATGCCGGCGTCGAAGCCATTTCTCCGCGTCGGCGCCGAGAGCCTGCTCCGCCCACATGCGATAGGTGGTGATGGGATAGTCGAGATGGGCGTTGCGCGCCGGCCGCTCCTTCCAGCTATCCATGTCGCGCCGCAGCGCCGGATTGAAGAGAATCACCTTTTCCGCGCCGAGCAATTCCCGCACCAGCCGTTCGGTCTCGGGATAATAGATCGCCTCCGTCTTCGCCTGGTCGTCGAAATCGGCGAAGGCGGTCGGCCGGCGCATCAGCGCGAAGCCGTTGCGCTCCAGCGTGAAGCGATCCGCGATCGGCCGGGCATCCGTCACCGTGACGCGATGCGAATCGAATTTCATCGTGCTTTTCGCGTAGGCTTCGCGATAGACGAAGCCCGGCGGCGCGTCGGGATCGATGAACCGCATCGTGACCTCGAACCGGATCGGGTCGGCGGCGAGCGTGGTTGCGGTCATGGGCCTTTCCTCCTGTCTTTTGTCTCAGCGCAACACCGTCAGCCGATTGCGCTCGATCAGCTTGAAATCGATCTCGGCGCCGAGGCCGGCGCCGTTGGGCGCATGGACCATGCCATCGCGGTCGATCTCGATGTCCCGGATCAGGGCGAATTTATTGGCCGCGTCGGGCAGCAGCACCTGGGAATATTCGCACTTCCCGAGCGCCGCAGCGACATGGCAATTGGCGACGTTGTTCAAGGAATTGCCGCCGTGATGAATCTCGTAATTCATCGCGAAGGCCTCGGCGAGATGCGCGGTCTTGATCCTGGTGGTGATGCCACTCTTGAAGGCGACATCGCCTCGCAAATAATCCGTGGCGCCCTCGGTGATCCAGATCGCGTAATCGGCGAAGCCATGGAACGGCAGCTCGGTCGCCAGAATCGGCACATCGAGCTTTTGGCGCAACTTCACGTAATTATAGAGATCGCGCTCCGGCAGCGGGTCTTCGTACCAATGGAAGCCAAGCCGCTCGATGGCGCGCCCCACCCGAAGCGCGGTCGGATAATCGTAGGACCAGGTGGCGTCGAGCATCAGCACATGCTCATCGCCGAGCGCGCGCCGCACGGCCTCGCAGACGCGAATATCCTCGCGCCAGGGATGCGGCGGATGGATCTTGTAAGCATTCACCCCGCGCTCGCGATATTCGCGCGCCTGGTCGATATAGGCTTGGGGCGACGGCAGCGCCTGCGAACTGGCATAGGCCGGCAAGCCGGCGCGATAAGAACCCAAGAGCGCGTGGATCGGCTGGTTCGCGGCCTTGCCGGCGATGTCCCACAGCGCCACGTCGCAGGCGCCGATGGCGCGCACGGTGGTGGAGCGCGCCTGGCTCCAGAGCCGCTCATTCAGCCGTTCGCGATCGAGCGGATTCTGCCCGAGCAGCACTGGCTTTAGGTGTTGAATAAGGCTCGGCCCGTCACGATCGGCCGCGCGATTGACCGAGCCGAGAAAAGAATGGCCGGTCAGGCCATCGTCAGTCGTGATCGCCAGAAGGCCGAGAATCGATTCCGCCTTGGTGACGATATTGGGGCCGTAATGAATCTCGGGAATGCCGTCCCAGCGGAACAGTGTCAGCGCGACCTCGGTGATTTTCATCGCGCGGCTCAGAACGAACCGGCCGCGACCGGGCTCAAAAGCGGCCGATCGGCCTCGAAACGCTTGAGATTCTCCAGGAAGAAATTATCGGCGCGCGCCAGCGTGCCG
>JAATGI010000437.1 GCA_015654725.1 Rhodospirillales bacterium | reverse complement strand
GGTCGATGCCCGGCAGGGTCTTGAGCCCGAACTTGGCCATCGCCATCAGCGCGCCGGTGTTGCCCGCCGAGACGACGCAGTCGGCCTTGTGCTCGGCGACGGCGTCGATGGCGAGACGCATGCTGGAATGGCGGCCGGCGCGCAACGCCGCCGAAGGCTTGGCGTCGTCGGCGACGCGGTCTTCGGTGTGGTGGATATGGACGCGGTCGCGGAGCCGCTTCTGGCGCGCGACCAGCGGCTTCAGCTTGGCTTCGTCGCCGAACAGCAGGAATTCGGTCTTGGGCATGCGCTGCAACGCGATCGCGGCGCCCTGCACCACCATCTCGGGCGCGCGGTCGCCGCCCATCGCGTCGAGTGTGACGATGACCGGCTTGTCCACGACACCCGCGCTCAGGCCGAGCTCAAGCGGTCTCGGTGGCGACGACCTCGCGGCCGTCGTAATGGCCGCAAGCAGCACAGATGTGATGCGGGCGTTTCATCTCGCCGCAATTCGGGCATTCGACATAGCTTGCGGGCTTCAGCGCGTGGTGCGAACGGCGCATGTCGCGGCGCGACTTCGAGGTCTTCTTTTTCGGAACGGCCATGATTGGGTCACTCGGGGGTTTGCCCACTCGGGGCGAGTCGCAGGTCAATAGCCAAAATCCGCCATCCTGGCAATGTCGTTGGCGATCACGATCGCGGCTTCCAGTTGGCGAGCGCCGCGAAGGGCGACGGCGCCGCCGTTTCTTCGGCCGGCGCGGCGATGGCCGCGGGCGAGCGCGGATAGGGATCGATCGCCAGCGACAATTGCTGCGCCACCGTCTCGCCGAGATCGATGCGGTCGCCGGTGAGCGGCTCGATCGGGTCTACGTCCGGCGCCAGCGCGGACAGGTCTTCGTTCGCCGCGGTGCCAAAGAACACGGTGAATTCATCCGCGATACGGCTCGCCACCGGTTCGAGCGTCACCACGCAGCTTTGCACCAGATCGGCCGACAGCACCGCCGTCACGCGGATCAGCGCGCCGACCCGCCGGGCCTTGACCTTGGCCTCCAATCGGTCGAGCGCCACGAGCTCGAAGCGCCGGGCCAAGGCTGCCCGCTCGTCGGCGGTGGCGGCGATGTCGAGCGCGGTCTCGCCGGGCCCAAGCCGCGCGATGTCGATGGGCCGCGAGAATTCAGGCGTGCTCATGAATCCGTCTCGAGCGGCGCGAACGGCACCTCGCCGGCGAGCAAGGCGTCGAGCGGCACCGGGTAGAGGGCGGCGGCCTGGCCGCTGAGATAACGCGCGGTCAACTCGATCTGATCCGCGGTCGGCTTCGCCGTGCCGTTGAGATTGCGGCGCAGCGCCGCGCGCAATTCGGCACCGTCGGCCAAACCCTTTTCATAGGCGGCGATGCGGCCGTAAAAGCCGCGCGCCATTGCCTTGACCTTGCGCCCGACGCCGATATCGCTCGCGCCCAGTTCGCGCACACCGCGATCGAGATCGGCGAACATGGCGTCGAACAGCGCTTGCGCGAAATCGCGGCTCTTGGCGCGTTCACGCTTAAGCCGGTTCAGCACCAGGAAGGCATGGAGCGCCAGCACCTCGAAGCGCCCATCGACCGTGTCGGGGACGCCCCAGTCGCGGTAGAAAACCGGGTCGCGCGCGCGCGCGACAATCCGGCCGTAGGAAATCCGCGCGGCGAGTTGCCGGGCCTTGCGTCGGCGAAAAGTCGCGAACAGAGCCGCCTCCGATTCTGTGGCCAAGCACGCGAACAATTTGGTCCGCATCCAAGCCGGGCGCAACCGGCTTGCGATTCTCTTGGCCCGATTGTTGACAAACTCCGCCGCACGCGGGCAATTTGGCGCTGTCATGACAAACCGGCGATTTCGCGTTGGCCTTCGGCCGCTGTTCTTGCTCGCGGCCGCGGCAATTGCGCTTGCGGGCTGCGGGCCGCAAGTCGACCTGCGCGGCAACGCGCCGGACAAGGCCACGCTCGGCAAAATCCAACCGGGCGTCACCGACAAGGCCACGGTGACGGCGCTGCTCGGCTCGCCCTCCACGGTGGCGCAGTTCGACGACAACACCTGGTACTACATCAGCCAGCGGACCAAGGACCTCGCCTTTTTCAAGCCGGAACTGCTCGACCAAAGAGTCGTCACGATCACGTTCGACGATAAGGGCCTGGTCAAGAAAATCGCCTATCTCGGCCTGAAGGATCATCGCAACATCGAGCCCAATCCCAACGCCACGCCGGCGCCGGGTCACGAATTCACCCTGCTCGAACAGCTCATCGGCAATTTCGGCCGGTTCTCCGGCTCGGCGCCCACCGATTCCGGATCGACCGCCCAGCCGGGTCCGGGACATTGATCGCGGCGTTGGCGCCATGCCGTTACTGAATTTCGGCCAGCCCTTCGACGGCGTCATCCAAATGGCCTATGTCGTGCCGAACTTGCGCAAGGCGATGACGGAATGGACCGAGCGGCTCAAAATGGGGCCGTGGTTCCTGTTCTCGCCCTTCAAGCCGGTGACGCAGAGCTATCGCGGCAAGCCCACGGCGGTCAGCGTTTCCATCGGGATGGCTTATGCCGGGCACATGCAATTCGAGTTGATCGAGCAGCATAACGACGCGCCCTCGGTCTATCGGGACGGCGTGAACCAGCGCGGCTACGGTTTTCATCATTGGGGCGTCTCGGCAATGGATTTCGACCGCTCGCTCGCCCTGTTCCAGGCGAAGGGCTACGACGCCGTCTTCACCCTCAAGCCCGATCCCAACACCCGCCTCGCCTATATGGATACCACCGCCGATCTGCCGGGTTTTGTCGAATTGATTGAAACCACCGCCGCCACCGAGACGTTATTCACCATGATGTACCAAGCCGCGCTCGGCTGGGACGGCAAGGATCCGGTGCGGGAGATCGCACCGCCGCCCTAAAACGGCGCGGCGCCGAAAGGGAGCGCCATGTTCAGCCGTGCCGCATTGCCTATCCTCGCCGTCATCGGCCTGATCGCCGGCACGCCGCTCGCCCGCGCCGCCGGCTGCGACGCGCCAGCGCCGG
>JAATGI010000177.1 GCA_015654725.1 Rhodospirillales bacterium | reverse complement strand
GTGACGGTCGACGGCACGGTCTTGAACCGGCTGAACGAAGATGCTCTGGCGCGATTTCGCGGCGCGCGCATCGGCATCGTCTTCCAATCGTTTCATCTCATTCCAACGATGACCGCGCTGGAGAATGTCGCGATCCCGCTCGAACTCGCGGGCGATGCGAAAGCCCGGGCGCGGGCCACGGCCGAACTTGCCGCCGTCGGCCTCGCCGACCGACTGGCGCATTATCCGGCCGAACTTTCGGGCGGCGAACAGCAGCGCGTCGCGCTTGCCCGCGCGCTCGCGCCGAACCCGCCCATTCTCATCGCCGACGAGCCGACCGGCAACCTCGATGAAGACAACGGCAGAACGGTCGTCGATCTCATGTTCGCGCTTCAGCGGGCGCGCGGCGCGACGCTCGTCCTCGTCACGCATGACGGCGCGCTCGCGGCGCGTTGCGACCGCATCATCCGTCTGCGGTCGGGCCGCGTGCTGCCGGAGGTCGCGACAGCCGAGCAGATCGGCGGCCGCGTGGTAAAGAAAGGATGAAGCGCAGACTAAATGTCCGCCGCAAACTAACCGAAAAATTACACATTGAGTTCAAATATCACTGCGTCCCGCTTATGTCCGCGGGTCGGAGATAGATGATGGAATCGCCGACCAAGTCGATGCACAAATTCAGCATCTGGAAACTTGCCAGCCCCGGTTCGGAGCGTGGCGCAAAGGCGAAATCGAATTCCTCCGATGTCGAGCAGGTCATCCCCTTTCGGGCTGCAAACAACCGTCCTCGCCATTCCGCGGTCACGGCGCCGCGCCCGACGAACCGGCCGTTCAGCGCCAAATGCGTGCTGCCGAGCGGGGCGAAGCTCTCTTGTGAAATCAAACACGTCGAGCCGACCCGGATCGTCGTTGCCTACAAGCTGCTGAGCGACGGCGGCCTTGTCGAGATCAACACCAGGGTCGCGCTCGAACTCGATTACTTCGGCTTCGTCCGGGGCACGGTGAACGACTCGAACGAGATCGGCTTTTCGATCGCGCCCGATATCATCTACCACGAAATGCTCATCGCCAAGCTCGCCGAGCTTCACGCTCCCGGTGCCGGGCTCGAAGACGAGCGCAACAATCTCGACCGGCTGACGGCGCGCATCACGTTGCGCAATCCTGCCTGCGTCTATCGCTTGGTCGATTCCGATGCGGCGATCTACCGCGCCAAAATCGCGCTTCTCTCGCACTAGGTGGCGACCCTGCGCACCGCGCAGATTCAGCGCGCCGGCACGCGCATCCTGCTCGGCTGGCCCGACGCACATGCGGGCACCGTCTTGCGCAGTTTCGAGAGCGGCTTCACCGTCGAATTCGACGAAATGCTCGAAGAACTGCACGATAACCTCACTTTCGGCTGACGCCACTTCGCCACAAAGCCGTGGCACGGCGAAGCCATGCCCGCACCTGCCGCTCAACCCTGGTCGCTCGCTTGCCGTCTGGCACTGCGCGATTTTCGCGGCGGATTCTCGGGCTTTTTCATCCTGCTCGCGTGCCTCGCGCTCGGCTTGATGGCGATCGTCGGCGTCGGCTCGATAACCCGCTCGCTGGCTGAAGGACTTGTCGAGCAGGGACGCGTCATTCTTGGCGGCGACATCTCGTTCGATCTTGTCCAGCGCGAAGCGACCGCCGATGAACTGCGCGTCCTCGCGGCGCACGGGCGCGTTGCCCGCATCGCCTTGATGCGGACGATGGCGCGCCGTGCCAATGGCGCGACGGCGCTGATCGAAATCAAGGCCGTCGACGCCACCTACCCGGTCGCCGGTAGCCTCGGGCTGAACCCGCCGCGAAGGCTCGCCGATCTTCTGGCGCTGCGCGACGGGGCCTATGGGGTCGCGGCGGATTCGACGCTCGCGGCCCGGCTCGATGTCAAGCTCGGCGATCGTTTCACGGTCGGCGCCGCGACCTTCGCGCTCCGCGCGATGCTGACGAGCGAGCCCGACAAGCTCGCCGCCGGCATCGGCTTCGGTCCGCGCGTCATCATGTCGGAAGCGGCGCTCCGGGCGACGAAGCTGTTGCAGCCGGGTGCGCTGGTGCGCTGGCTCTATCGCGTCTCGCTCGCCGGCGAAACGCCGGAGGCGGTGCGCGCCGCGGTGCGCAAGGCATTGCCGTCGGCCGGCTTCGATATCCGCACCTTCAAGAACGTCTCGCCGGAATTTTCGCAGGATCTGAAACGGTTCAGCCAGTTCCTGATCCTCGTCGGGCTGAGCGCCTTGCTTATCGGCGGCGTCGGCGTCGCCAATGCGGTCGCGAGCTTCGTCGAGCGCAAGACCGAGACGATTGCGACGCTGAAGGCGCTCGGTGCTTCCGGCGCCTTCGTCTTTTGGGGGATGCTGGCCGAAGTCATGGCGATGGCGGCGATCGGCATGGTTATCGGGATCGCGCTTGGCGTCGCGCTGCCCTTCGTGCTCGACGCCGGCTTCGCCGCGATCTTGCCGTTTCCCTTCGCGCCGGCGGTGTTTCCGCAGGAGATCGGCGCGGGCCTCCTTTATGGCACGCTGACGGTGCTCGCCTTCGCGCTGCTGCCGCTCGGGCGCGTGCATGATGTGCCGGCCTCGGCCCTGTTTCGCGACGAAGTCGCGCCCGAAAGAGCCCCGCTGCGGCAGCGTTACCTCGTGATGTTCGGGCTCAGTGCGGTGGCGCTTGCGGCGTCGGTCGTGGCCTTCGCGCCGGACCGGAGACTGGCGTTGGTCTTTCTCGTCGCCGCGCTCGGCGCCTTCGCCCTGCTGCGCGGCGCGGCGGCGCTTGTCATGGCCGGCGCAAAACGGCTTCGGGCGCGAAATGTCGCGGCGCGGCTG
>JAATGI010000276.1 GCA_015654725.1 Rhodospirillales bacterium | reverse complement strand
GCCACCCGCGCCCGGCCCATCCACCTTGTCGCGGATCGGGCCTTCCTTGAACAGATAGAGTTTCAGGTTGGTGTCGAGCGCCGGATCGTGCCGCCGCAGCCATTCCAGCACCATGGTGGCGTGTTCTTTTTCCTCGTCGCGGTTGTGTTCGAGGATGGTCTTGAGCTCGGCGTCGATGGTGGCCTTGGCGCGCTGGTCGTACCAGTCGATCGCCTCCAGCTCCTCGATCAGCGAGGTGAAGGCGCGGTGCCGGTCGATGATCTCGGGCCCCAGCGTCGCCGGGTCTTCGTGAAGCTGCTCGCTCGACATGCCGATGCTCCCCGCTCTTGATTCGCCGTCCAGTGCTGCCAGCATCCGGCGATTCGATCAACAGTTTTGAGCGCCGAGCGTTCCGGGGGACTCGACGCGACCTCGCGCGCTTTCCATTAAATCGGAACGCAGCGCGCCCTACGCTTACGCCACGCAAAGATGCGGGCGGCGGCGTAGCATAGGAGAAATATCAAGCAGCCAAAAAGGAACGCCACGCCAGGCCTCGATGCGTCAAGGACAGGCGATGGTTTCACGGTCTGGTTAACGCTTAAGTAGCGACGCTTTGGGCTTTTATCTGAATGACAGATCACCCCTCACCCAGCTTCGGCTAAGCTCGGCTTCGCCTCGCTAAGCCTGCGCATCCCCCGCAAGCGGGAGAGGGGTATGAGATGCCGAGCATGAAAGCCCCTCTCCCACCCCGTGAGAGAGGGTGACCATCGCGTAGCGATGGTCGGGTGAGGGCTACGCCGCCGCCTTCGCCGCGTTGATCGTTTCCCACACACGCTTCGACGTCGCCGGCATATCGATGGTCTTGACGCCCAAGGGCCCGAGCGCATCGATGATGGCATTGATCACCGCCGGCGGCGCGCCGACCGACCCGGCCTCGCCCGCGCCCTTGATGCCGAGCGCATTGGTCTTGCACGGCACATTGTTGAAGCCACAGGAGAAGTCGGGCTGATCGCCGGCGCGCGGCATGGTGTAGTCCATGAAGCTGCCGGTCAGAAGCTGTCCGGATTCGCGATCATATTCGATGCTTTCGAGCAGCGCCTGGCCGAAACCCTGCGCCAGGCCGCCAACGATCTGACCTTCGACGATCAGCGGATTGATCACCATGCCGACATCGTCGACGACGGTGTAACGGTCGATCGTCACCATGCCGGTGTCGGCATCGACTTCCAGTTCGCAGATGTGACAGCCGTTCGGGAAATTCGGGACGCCGTCGGCGGCGCCGCTGGCTTCGAGCCCGACGCCGAAGCCCGGCGGCAGGAACATCGGCGCGTAAGCCGCCTTGGCGACATCCACGAGCGCCATCGATTTGTCGGTGCCGACGATGGTAAAGCGTCCGTTCTCGAACTGGATGTCGGCGGGCGCGGCTTCCATCAGATGGCTTGCCAGGGTCTTGGCCTTGTCGATGAGGTTCGCGGCGGCGGCCTTCAAGGCCCCGCCGCCGACCGACGAGGTGCGTGAGCCATAGGTACCGCGTCCGAACGACACTTGATTGGTGTCGCCTTGGACAAAGCGGATACTCTCGAACGGCACGCCAAGCCATTCCGACGCCATCTGCGCGAAGGTGGTGGCGTGGCCCTGGCCGTGGCTGAAAGTGCCGGCGACGATGGTGACGGAGCCGCTCGGATCGAATCGCAGTTCCATCCGGTCGTTGAAGATACCGCAGGTCTCGACATAGTAGATCAAGCTGCGGCCCCTGAGTTTGCCGCGCTTCTCGCTCGCCGCCTTGCGCGCGGCATAGCCGTTCCAATCGGCGCGCTCGATGGTCTTGTTCATCGTGTCGGCGAAATCGCCGCTGTCATAAACGACGCCGGTCGCCGTGGTGAAGGGCATCGCGCCCGCCGGGATGAAGTTGCGGCGGCGCAGTTCGACGCGATCGATGCCGGTCGCGAGCGCCGCGTGCTCGATCATCCGTTCCATGAAATAAGTCGCCTCCGGCCGCCCGGCGCCGCGATAAGGGCCCATCGGCGCCGTGTTGGTGAACACCGCCTGTCCGGTGAAGAACACGTCGGGATGCGATAGACCTGCGGCGCCATCTGCAGGGCCGACAACGGCGGGATGATGCCCGCGCCGGAGATATTGCCGCCGATATTGCTCAGGCTGCGCGCGCGCAAGCCGAGAATGATGCCGTCCTTGTCGAGCGCCAGCTCGCCGGTGACGATCTGGTCGCGGCCATGGGTGTCGGTCAGCAGCCCTTCGCCGCGGGTCGAAATCCATTTCACCGGACGCGCGATCTTTTTCGACGCCCACAGTACCAATGCTTCTTCCGGATAGACGTCGCCCTTCATGCCGAAGCCGCCGCCGACATCCTTGGCGATGACGCGCACTTGGCTTTCCGGAACATGGAACACTTGCCCGGCGATGGTGCCGCGCGCGCCATGCGGATTCTGGGTCGCCGTGTAGAGCGTGTAGAAATCGTCGGCGGCGCTGTAATCGCCGATATAACCGCGCGTCTCCATCGAATTTGCGGAGATGCGGTTGTTGACCATGCGCAACGTGACTTTATGCGCGGCATTGACAAAGGCGGCGTCGGTCGCCTCCTTGTTGCCCATCATGATCGGGAACACCATGTTGCCGGTCGGGCACTCGTCCCAAATCTTGGGCGCGCCTTCCTTGGCCGCCTCCTCGAGATCCGTCACGGCGGGCAGTCGGTCATAATCGACCGTCACCAGTTCGGCCGCGTCGTACGCCTGCTCCAGAGTCTCGGCGACGACGAACACCACCCGCTCCCCGACATAGCGCACCTTGCCGGTCGCAAGGAGAAAGCGCGGCGCGCGAAAACCGGGAGGTCCGCCCATATCCTCGGGCATCAGCGGAAACATCGGGCCGACATGCTCGGTTGCGGCATCGGCGCCGGTCAACACGCAGAGCACGCCGGGCGCGGCCTCCGCCTTGCTCTTATCGATGCGCACGACCTTGGCATGGGGATAAGGCGACAAGACCTGAACCGCATAGGCCTGGCGCGGCAGAGTGATGTCTTCGATATAAGTGCCGTGACCGGTCAGGAACCGCTTATCCTCGACGCGGCGAATAGGTTGCCCGATGCCGAAACCTGCCATGTCATCCTCCGATTATGGCGTGGGCGGAAACCATCCGGCTTCCCCCCGTTGCACAGTGGATAGCGGCGGCGCCTTAAAACTGCAAGATGGCGCATCCTGGCGCCGGCGATTGGGACCGCTCGATTGACTCACGCTCACCACCATCCGCCTGCCACGAATCGTACGACACCAAGCCCAGGCACCGGTGTCTGGACCTGTCCGATGCACCCCGCCATCCGGCGCGACGCGCCCGGCACCTGCCCGATTTGCGGCATGGAGTTGGAGCCAGTCACCGCGGCGGCGGACGACGAGCCGAATCATGCCTTGAGCGACATGACGCGGCGGTTCTGGGCGAGCCTCGCCTTGGCGGTCCCGTTGCTGCTCCTCGCCATGGCGGACGATCTGTTGGGCGGGCCGGTATCGCGCGCGATTTCGCCGGCGGGCTTCGCCTGGCTGCAATTGGCGCTGGCCAGTCCGGTGGTGCTGTGGGCCGGCTGGCCGTTTTTCGAACGCGGCTGGCAATCGGTCGTGAACCGCAGCCTCAATATGTTCAGCCTGATCGCGCTGGGCACCGGCGTCGCTTATCTCTATAGCCTCGCCGCCGCCATCGCGCCGGGCGCCTTCCCCGACGATTTCCGCGACATGCACGGCGCGGTCGCGGTCTATTTCGAGGCCAGCGCCGTTATCGTCACCCTGGTGCTGCTCGGCCAAGTGCTGGAGCTGCGCGCCCGCGCCCGCACCGGAAGCGCCATTCGCGCCCTCCTCGATCTCGTCCCCAAGCAAGCGCGCCTCATCCGCGATGACGGACGGGAGGAGGACATTCCGCTCGACCGGGTGAAAATCGGCGACCGGCTACGCGTCCGTCCGGGCGAGAAAGTGCCAATCGATGGCGTGGTGATCGAGGGCAGGAGCGGCATCGACGAGTCCATGATCACCGGCGAGCCGATTCCGGTCGAGAAGGCGCGCGGCGACAAAGTCACCGGCGCGACGCTCAACGGCACCGGCAGTCTGGTGATGCGCGCCGAGCGTATCGGCGCCGACACGCTGTTGGCGCGGATCGTCGCCTTGGTTGGCGAGGCGCAGCGCAGCCGCGCGCCGATCCAGGGTCTCGCCGACAAGGTCTCGGGCTGGTTCGTGCCGGCGGTGATCTTGGTGGCGCTCGTGTCCTTCGCCGTGTGGGCCCTATGGGGGCCCGAGCCGAGAATGGCCTATGCGCTGTTGAACGCGGTCGCGGTGTTGATCGTGGCTTGTCCCTGCGCCTTGGGCCTCGCCACACCGATGTCGATCATGGTCGGGATCGGGCGTGGCGCCGCAGCGGGCGTGCTGGTCAAAAACGCCGAGGCGCTCGAACGCATGGAAAAAGCCGATACGCTGGTCGTGGACAAGACCGGCACGCTGACGGAAGGCAGGCCGCGCCTCGTCGGCGTGACGGCGATGGGCATCGGCGAGGACGAATTGCTGCGGCTCGCGGCCAGCCTTGAGCAAGCCAGCGAGCATCCGTTGGCGGCCGCGATTGTCGCCGGCGCCTCGGAGCGCGGCATCGCGCTCCCGGCCGCGAGCGATTTCCGTTCTGAGACCGGCAAGGGCATCATCGGCACGGTCGATGGACACCAAGTCGCGATCGGCAACCGCGCCCTGTTCGGTGCGCTCAAGATCGAGGCCGGCGATTTGCCGGCGCAAGCGGAGGTGCGACGAAAGCAGGGCGAGACCGTGATGTTGATCGCGCTCGACGGGCGCGCCGCAGGGCTGATCGCGGTCGCCGATCCGATCAAGCCGAGCGCAGCCGAAGCGCTCGCGGCGCTGGGCCGGGACGGCATCCGCGTTGTCATGGTCACGGGCGATAGCCGCGCCACCGCCGAGGCGGTAGCGCGTAAGCTCGGCATTGCCGAGGTGATCGCCGAGGTACTGCCCCACGCCAAGGCCGACACGGTGAAACAGCTTCAGGCCGAGGGCCGGATCGTGGCGATGGCGGGCGACGGCGTCAACGACGCGCCGGCCTTGGCGCAGGCACAGATCGGCATCGCCATGGGCACCGGCACCGACATCGCCATCGAAAGCGCCGGCATCACCCTGATCAAGGGCGATCTCAGCGGCATCGCCCGCGCCCGGCGTCTCTCGCGCGCGACCATGAGCAATATCCGGCAGAACCTGTTCTTCGCCTTTATCTTCAATGCCGCCGCCGTGCCGATCGCGGCCGGCGTGCTTTATCCCTGGACCGGCCTGTTGCTCAACCCGATGATCGCCAGCGCGGCGATGAGCCTGTCTTCGGTGACGGTGATCGGGAATGCGCTGCGGCTGCGCCGCGCGACGCTCCAACCGCCACCTTGACAGAACCGTACAGTACTGTACAGTTGTTTATTGAGGAAATGCATGGAAACCCAGCGGAAGGGCGCGGAGGAAGCGCGCAACCAGCTCCCCGATCTGCTCGACGCGGCGGAGCACGGCGAGGCCACGATCATCACCCGGCATGGCCGGCCCGTGGCGGCTCTGGTGCCGATCAAGACCTATGATGCGTCGTTGCCTCAACAATCCATACTTCCCCTTCGGGGATCGGGGCGCGGACTGTGGGGTAAGGACAGCCGGCATACGGTCCGCAAATTGCGCGACGAATGGGAGCGCTAGAATTCGGCGATCTGCCGGAGCGCGCGTTGCTGCTCTTGGATTCGCCACCAATCATCTACTACATCGAGGATCATCCGAAATTCGCATCGCGGTTCGAACCGCTGTTCGCGGCGCAGGTAGCAGGTCGCCTGCGCCTCGTGGTCACACCCATTACCGTCCTCGAGGTGTTGACCGGTCCGTTGCAGGCCGGCGATGAGGGTCTAGCGCGTCGCTACCGCGCTGTCCTTGAATCGTGGCAGTTCGTCGATATGACAAAGGACATTGCGGAGAGCGCGGCGCGATTCCGCGCGACATTCCGTCTCAAGTTGGCGGACGCTATCCAAGCCGCGAGCGCGCTGGCGATCAACGCCGCCGCCTTAGTAACGCACGACCGGGATTTCTCGCGCGTGCGTTCGCTTCGCGTCATTTCCTAGTTCGCCCCGCGCTTGGCGAAGGCGAGGGTCGATGAGGAAACACTGGTGACTTGACCGAAGGAGTTGCAAACTGACGGCGTGATCCATTCAATGAATCGATCTCCGTACATCGTCGTTCCCGCGCTTTCGCCGGGGTGACGGATTTGGATGAATGATCTTCTAACCGGCGACGATCGCGCGCACAGGCGGCTTACCGATCATGGACGACGCAAGAGACTTGGGTTTGATGAAATTCGGCGTCGGCCAGGCGGTGTCGCGCACGGAAGACCCCATGCTGCTGACCGGCCGGGGCCGCTATACCGACGATGAGAATTTGCCGGGCCAGGCCTATGCCGTGATGGTCCGGAGTCCCTACGCGCACGGGATCATCAAATCCATCGACACCGGCGCGGCGAAGACCATGCCGGGCGTCCTCGGCGTCTATGTTTGGGACGATCTGGAAAAGGGCGGCATCGACATGTCCAATCCGCCGATGGCGGTGAAGGCCCGCGATGGCTCGGCGATGAAGGCGAAGCCGCGCCCCGCCCTCGCCGCGGGCAAGGTGCGTTACGCCGGCGAGGCCTATGCCGTCGTCATCGCGGAGACCGTAGCGCAAGGCAAGGATGCCGCCGAAGCCGTGGTGCCGGAGATCGAGCCGCTGCCGGCGATCACCACCATCGCCGAGGCCTTGGCGCCGGGCGCGCCGCAAATCCACGACGAAGCGCCGGGCAACGTCACCCTCGATTATCACTACGGCAACACCGAGGCGGTGGATGAAGCCTTCGCCAAGGCGGCGCATGTCACCAAGCTGAAGCCGATCAGCCAGCGCATCATCGTCAATCCGATGGAGCCGCGCTCGGCCTTGGCCGAGTTCAAGAACGGTCGTTACACGCTGACGGTCTGTTCGCAGGGCGTGTTCGGCCTCAAGCAGAGTCTCGCGGCTGACATTCTGAAAGTCCCGCCGGCGCAAGTGCGGGTCATCACCGGCAATGTCGGCGGCTCGTTCGGCATGAAGATCGTCGCCTATCCGGAATATGTCTGCGCCCTTTATGCCGCCAAGACCTTGGGCCGGCCGGTGAAATGGACCGACGAGCGCTCCGGCTCGTTCGTCTCCGACAATCACGGCCGCGACCATGAGGTGACGGCGGAGCTGGCGTTCGACGCCCAAGGTATGATCCTGGCCGCGCGCCTGACCGGCTACGGCAATTACGGCGCGTTCCAGGGCCTGCCGCTGCAAGTCACCGTCAACGCGGTGAAGAACATCATCGGCGTCTATCGCACGCCGTTGCTGGAGGTTTCGACCAAATGCGTACTGACCAACGCAACGCCCGTCGGCGCCTATCGCGGCGCCGGGCGGCCCGAGGGCAATTACTATATGGAGCGATTGATCACGCAGGCGGCCAAGGAGATGGGAATCGACCCGCTCGAATTGCGCCGCCGCAACCATATCCAGCCGGAGCAAATTCCTTATAAGCCGCCGTCCGATCTGACCTATGACAGCGGCGATTTCCCGGCGCTGCTGAGCGAGGGCCTCGCCGCCGCCGATTGG
>JAATGI010000080.1 GCA_015654725.1 Rhodospirillales bacterium | reverse complement strand
TGATCGCGTCGAGCGGAATCGCCGCCGCGACGCCGGAATTTTCGACGATCAGCGCCTCCAGCGACGCCAGCGACAGCGGCACGACCAGTTCGAACCACGTTCCCTCGCCGGGCTTGGTCCGCGCGCTCACCTCGCCGCCCAGTTGCTCGACCGCCTCGCGCACGACATCGAGCCCGATGCCGCGGCCGGAAACCTCGGTAACGATTTCCGACGTGCTGATCCCGCCGCGCAGCAGCAGGCGCATCAAATCCGGGACGTCGAGCCGTCCGGCTTCCGTCGCCGACAGACCCCGGCGGGCCGCGACCCGGCGGACCGCGTCGAGGTCGACGCCGCCGCCATCGTCGTGGCACGCGAAGACGACGCGCCGGCCACGACGCGACACTTCGATCGTCACGGTCCCCGCCTCGGGTTTGCCGGAGGCTCGCCGTTCGCTTTCCGGCTCGATGCCATGTGCCACCGCGTTGCGGACGATTTGCACCAGCGCGGTTTGGACCGAGCCCAGGACTTGGGCATCAAGACGTATGTCGCCGCCCTTGCCCGCGAACGCCACGCGCTTGCCGAGCGATCGCGCGGCGTCGTGCGCGGCGCGTTCGAGCGACACGAACAACTCGCCCGCCGACATCAGCCGCAGTTGCTCGGTGGCATCGCGGAGCTGGCGCAGCTCCCGGTCCATCCGATCGAAGCCCGCGCCGAAATCGCGGCTGACACTCGCGAGGAGTTGCTTCGCCTCGGTGGCGACGGCATGGGCGTCATCGAGATTCGCCGCCGCGCGCCGATCGCTCCCCGTCGCGCCACGGTGGCCGAGTTGCTCGGCCAAGAAATCGACCAGGCGTTGAGCCCCCGCCACGCCGGCGGCCGCCTTTTGCAACGCATTGAGCTCGGCGCGCGTCTCGGCGACGCCGTCCAGCAGCGAATCCATTTCCGCCATGTCCGCGCGGACGGTTCGGAAGCCTTCGTCGGTTGGCGATCGGCCCGGCGCGCGAGCCGCAGCGGTCTCGGGCGGGTCCAGCGCCTGAACGCCGGCGCCGATGGCGCCGAGATGTTCGAGGATCGGATCGATACGTGGGCGCGGAACCGCGCCCGACACATCGCGAAGCGGCGACAGAAGATCTTCGATCGCGTGCGCCCGGTCCGCGATCTCGCCCTGCTTTACCACCCGCGCGGCGCCCTTGAGCGTATGCGCCAAACGGAGGAGCCGCTGAATCAGAGCGACACCGCTGCCATTCTTCTCGAGTTCGAGAATTCCTTCGCCGAATTGATCGAGGAGTTCGCGCGCCTCGAGCCGAAAATACCGGAACGGGTCTTGCGGCATCCGCTAAGCCGCTTCCCGGGGCCGGACAATGCGCAGCAATTCCTTCGACAGTCCGGCCAGCTCGGACGCCGTCTGCAGCGTTTGCGCCGAACTCGCCTCGGTCTCCTTCGACGCCTGCGCCACGTTCGCGATCGCGATATTCACCTGTTCAACCGCCGTGGTCTGCTGTTTGGTCGACAGCTCGATCTCTCGGGACGCGTCCGTGGTCGTGGTAACGAGACCCCCGATCTGCTTGAACGAGGCGGCGACGTCGCCGAATTGCCGCGATCCCGCATCGACGGCTTTCGATCCGGTTTCGGTCGCCATGACGGTCGTGTTTACCGCGCTGCGCACGTCGTCGATGAGGGCGCGAATTTCCTTGGCCGAGCCGGCGACGCGATCGGCGAGCTTCCGGATCTCGTCCGCGACCACGGAAAAGCGCTTGCCGGCCTCGCCGGCGCCGGCCGCTTCGATCGTCGCATTGATGGCCAGGATGTTGGTTTGCTCGGCCAATTCGGACACGATATCGAGGACGGCTCCGATCTGTTGCGACTTCCGGCCGAGTTCGAGCATATGGCCGACGACCTGATCCACTTGGCGCCGGATCGCCGAAATTGATTCCACGGCGATGCCGACGGTGCCGTCACCCGAACGCGCCGAGCTCGCCGTCTGTTCGGCGATTTGCGAGACACGCAGCGCGCTTTCCGCGATCTGTCGCGAGGTCGCCAGCAGCTCGCTGATGGTGGTGGTGATTTCGCTCATGGCGGTTGCCTGTTCCGCGGCGCCGCTGAGCTGTTGATTCGCCGCCGCCTGCAGCTCCGCCGAAGAGCTCTGAACATGCTGCACCGCGGCGCCGATCTGCTTGGACAAGGAGGCCGTGATGGTCCATCCGATTGCCGCCACGAGGACCACGCCCAGGAGACTGCCCCAAAGGATGATGGAGATGGCCCATTCCGAGCTCGATTTGACGGTGGCCGCCCTTTGGTCGAGTAAATCCGCTTCCTCGCGATCGGCGTCGTGGACCAGATCGCGAATTTGATCCATGTAGCTCTTGCCCAAATCCGTTTCGACGACCTTGAGAGCCGCGTCGAGTCCGGTGGTCCGGCGTAGTTCGATGGTGTGCGCAAGCTCGGCCAATTTCTGGTCGATGACGTGGGAAATGGAATCCAGCCTCCGTTGCTGGCTGGGATTGTCCGACGTCAGATTTTTTACGTCGCCGAAGGTCTTCTTGATGTTCGGGAGCGCCGATTCATATGGCCCGAGATAACTGTCGGTCCCGGTGAGGAGGTAGCCGCGCTGTCCGGTCTCGGCGTCCTTGAGTTCCGACAACAAGTCCGCGAGACCGGTGCGCACTTGGTAGCTGTGGCTGACGGCGTCGTTGTTCTCGATCAACGTGGCGGTGCTACGATAACCGACCAACGCCACAAGCAAGAGAATCAATCCGGCAAGCGCGAAACCCGCGCCCAACTTTCTGCCGAAGCTCCAATCCCGAAACATCGCTTGCCGCTCCTTTTCTTGGCCTTCTAGGGAATCCGCGTGGTGACCGTTTCAATGACCGAGGCGAGGTTCACGATCGGCCGGGGGCGATCGGCCGCTCGCGCGACTTCCCGGACGTGCCGTTGTGACGGCGCCGCGGTTTCGCGCGACGCGATCATGTCGCGCGCGATTCGCAGGTAACCGTCGGAGGCATCGAAAGCGAGCGCCAAGGGCGTGGCGGCGGCGAGCATCAGCCATCGCGGCGTGATCGCGGGCGCGTAGCCAAGGATCGCGCCGAGATCGTAGACCGGTACGATGACGCCGCGGAATCCCGCGACGCCGAGCAAGGCGGAAACGTCGCTCGGCAAGTGCGTGATCTTCTTGTCGACGAGCAGGCCGGTAATTTCGGACAGGCGTATGGCGTGCGGCGCTTCTCCCAACCTGATCGCGAGCAAGTTCTCGGTCGCCTCGATGTCGATACGCCGTTCCTCGGCGAACGCGCGGTCGAACGCGGCCCGCATTTCGGCCGCCCGGTCCGCGAGGTTTGACGGCTCGTCGCTCATGGAGAACCGCCGCAAATCCGCAATTCCGCCTCGCACAGCGCGATCAAGCCTTCGCGGCTGAAGCCGCCGCCGAAAATCAGAATTCGCGACGTATCCTCGCGTTTGAGCAGCAAGAGCGCTTGCGTCAACTCGCGGCGCCCGGCATCGCGGTCGCCGGCGCGGCGCGCCAGGAGTCCCAGATGCAACCTGGGCATGGCGAAGCCGGTATCGAGATAGGCCGCCACGCGGTCGTGGTCGGCCGCGGCGGCGCGATCGCCGGCGCTTTCGCGGCACAAGGCGAGGACGTAATGCGCGCCCGCGTTCATTTCGTCCCGGGCCAGCAGCAATCGGCAAGTGTCTTCCGCCGCGCCAAGTCGCCCGGCATGCGCGTGGAGAATGGCTTCAAGCAGAAGGAGGTCCGGGTCGCGGCCGAATTCGGGGGGCGCGCCCCGCACCAAATCGAGGGCATCGCCGAACCGCTCCTGGCGCAGCAAATCGAGCGCCGGCAAGAGATCCCATTTTGCCGCGGGCGCCGCGCCGGAGCCGGCGGGAGCGGCGGGCGAGTGGATCAGCGCCGCGACGCGTTCGCTGGCTTCGCGGATCGTCGCCACCCAGGAATCCGAACCCAGGGCCAGCGGCACGATCGGGTCGGCCGGGCGCGGCGTGGCGTGACGTCGCGAGGCCGCGGGGGAATCGACGCAATCAATGCGCTGGTAATAGAAAGTGTCGTGGGTGTGGCGCAGATGGAACGCGTCGGATACGCCACGCAAGGTCTCGGCATGGCCGAGAAACAGATAGCCACCCGGAACCAGCGCGCGCGCGATCCGCGCCACCAGGGCCCGGGCCTGTTCCGGCGTGAAATACATCGTCACGTTGCGGCAAAAGACCGCGTCGTACCTCGATGGCCGCCACAGCTCCGAATCCTCGGCCGCGAGATTCTTCTCCTCGAACGTGACGGCGATTCGTCCCGCCTCGTCGAGAAGCGCTTCCCGTCCAACGCCGTGAAACCATTTGCGCCGCAGTTCGGGCGATGTTTCGCGCAATGCCCATTCGGAATAGCGTGCCCGGATCGCCTTCTCCAACATCGCCGGATTGAGATCGACGGCCCGAACGGATACGTCCCAGGTCGCGTCGCCGACGGCTTCGCGCGCGGTGATCGCGATCGAATAGGCTTCCTCGCCCGAGGCGCATCCCGCGGACAGAAAGCGCAAGACCTTCGACGCGGCTTGAACGCGCATTCGTTCCGGCACGACGATCTCGGCCAGCGCGCGAAACTGCTCGCCGTTGCGGAAAAAGTAGGTTTCGTTGACGGTCAGTTCCTTGGCGAGCGCCGCGATCTCGCCGGCGAACGACTCGCTATCCAGACTCCACAAATAAGCGTCGGGCGCGCGATGGCGCTGGTCGAGACGCCGTTGCAGCACCTCGCCGAGGAAGGCCAGTTTCGCGTCATCGAATTGCAGGCCGAGACGGCGCGCGACAATTCCCCTGAAACGATCCACGGCCTCGGCTCCGGGCGAGGCGATCATAAAGCCGGTTCCTCGCCGACGAGTTCGTCGAGCAGCGTGTCGGGAACAAGCCGCGCGGCTCGCAACAAGAGCAGAAGCTCGGAATCGAGGCGTCCGATCGCGGCAACGGCGTCGCCGACCGCTTCGCGTATCAGCGGCGGAAGCTCGCCGACTTGGCCCGCGCCGATGGCGCGAACGCCGAAGACCTCATCGACGGCCAACCCGACCGTCCTACCGCCGGCTTTTGCGATGACCAGGCGCCCGGCTTGGGCGGGTCCGCCGCCGAGCAGTATGCCGGCATCGATGACGCAGACCGGCGCCCCTCTGACGATGGAGAGACCCGCGACAAAGGTGGGTACCGCCGGCATCGGCTCGATCGGGAGGGGGCGCATGATCTCGACCACGTCCTCGATCGGCAGCGCGCAGATATTTTTCCGCGCCCGGCACATAAGCCAGTGGCTCGGTCGGAGATCCGCCACGGCCGAAACCATCGTAATCAATGCTCCCTGAGGCGCCGTCTCGGTGTCGCGATCACCGCGACGAATCCCACACAAGGATCGATGAACCGCTATCTCTTCTGGTTAAAGTCTAATACCTAAGATTGCAATAATTATTAGATTAACAACTTTAGATATGTGCTTGAGCATGGGCGTTTCTGATGATTTTTCCCGCCAGGCAGGGTCAGGCCCGAAGCCGGAAATGTGAAATCGCGCGCAACAATGACCCCACCCACTAAGTCCCACAGCGTGTTGATATCGCTGCGAAAGTTCAAAATTTG
>JAATGI010000447.1 GCA_015654725.1 Rhodospirillales bacterium | reverse complement strand
GTTCGATGAATTCGGCCGTCTCGTGGGCGATTTCGTCGCGATGGCGGCTCAGCAGCTCCGCGCCCTCGGCGAGGCGCGTTCCCGGCGGCAGCAGCAGATCGGGGGCGCGGCCCTTCTCCTGCCATAACGCGCGGTCGGCATCGACCCGGGCGCGCCCACTCAAAAATGTGCGATAGCGCTCGATCAGCCCGGTCAGCCGCGGCCATTTTCGGATCAGGGCTTCATGCGCGAGCCGCAAGGTCGCGCCCTCGGCGTCGCCCGCGGCGATCAGGAGCCGGGCCTTGATGAGCGCGTCGACGATCTCCGATCGCGCTTGTGTCGTCGCCACGTCGCTCCTCGGCACGACGCGCGCCCCCGGCGTCTCGCCGGGAGCGGCGGAAACCATCGCGCGCAACACCGCATCGAGCTCCGCGGCCGATTCCTGGGGCAGCGCCGCGCACACTTGCTCCGCCCGCGTGGCGATGGCGCCCTCGAGCTCGCCCAGCGCCCGGTAGCTCGCGATCGTCAGGCGATCGCCATGGCCTTCCTTGACGTCGCGGCGATAGAGTTCGTCCAACACGAACGAGAGCAGCGGCAACGCCAACGGGTCGCTCGCCGCCGCGTCGGCGATCAGCGCCGCGAGCCCGATCTTGCTCCGCTCGTCGGTTTCGAGCTCGACGGCGGCGGCCTCCGCCGGCTGGCTTATCATCTGTTCGATTTCGCCGCGCCGCGGCGGCAGCAGATTGTACTGTCGCTCGCCGCCGGCCAATTCGCACAATTCAGGCACCTCGGCCAGGCGGTGGTAATGATCGCTGCGCATGGTCGCCAGCACCCAAACCCGCCCGCTCCGCGCCAAAGCGGCGACGAGCGTGGTGAAGGCGGCGCGCTGCTCGGCGCTGATCGTGGGCGCGGTAAACAACTCCTCCAATTGATCGAGCAGCAGGATCAGCCGGATTTGATCCGCGCTCACGGAATCGGGCGTCGTCTCGGCCGTGCGCGCCAGCCCGACGGCGATGGGAAGGACGGCCTGGGCCGGCGCCGTGCGCAATTGCGCGCCGAGCGCGGCCTCATCGATCCCCGCCGCGCGAAGCGCCGGCAACGCGGCCGGCTGATCGAGCAATGCGCGCGCGAACCGCGTGAACAGATCGCCATCGGCGCCGGCCGGCCGAAAAACGCAAATTCGCCATGAGCGGATGCCGCTGACGACGCCGGGGAGAACCAGCCCGGCGATCGCGCCGGCCTTGGCCAGCGACGATTTCCCGCTGCCGCTCGCGCCCAACACCAGCAAGAAAGCGCAGCCGTCGGCGGCGTTCCGCGCCAGCCGTTCAATCACTTCCTTGGTGGCTTGTTCGCGGCCGAAGAAGATGGCGGCATGGGCGGTCTCATAGCCGTCCAAGCCGCGGAACGGCGACCCTTCGTGCCAGGTCAGCGTCCGCGTTCCGTCGGCCCGCGGCGGCCCGGCGGCGGCAAGCCGCTCGCTCAGCAACTGCCGCAAATGCCGTTCGAGCTGGACCTCGAAGGCGTCGACATCGTCGAAGGCGTTGAAAGCGGCCTTGAAGCTGCCCCCCTCGACGAAGTGGCGCGTCCAAAACCGATCGAGCGAGTCGAGTTGGGCGGCGGCCGCGTCGAGCTCCTCCCGCCGATTGAAACGGGCGATGCCCGCGGCATTCTTGCGATAGACGAGGAGCGACGGACTTTTCCGCTCGTTCCAGGACGCGAGCGCCTCCTCGAATTCCCATTCGGTTCCGGTGACCGGGCTGCGCCCGTCGATCCCCTGATAGCGCGGCGGCAACGTCGTTCCGAGCCGGGACCACAGGATCAAGATCAGGATTTGGGTTGACGAGGGCCGCTCGATAATGTCCTGGAAATGGCTCGAGGCGAGCATCGGCTCGTATTCCCACAATACCGCCGAGATCTCGAAGAAACGGGCGAACTCGCGTTGCAGGCGACTGATGACGATGGCGGCGCGCCGGCGCTCCGGCTCGACGTCGCCGGGAGACGAAACGAAAATGCGTAAATCCCTGCCGTTCGCCACGGCGCGAGGTTACCGCAAAGGCGCGACGGTTGCGAGATGGCCGCGGAAAGCGGCCGCGCCTCGCGCCAGAAAACCATTGCCGAGCCTGGCGGCTGGAACTACAAGCTACCGCCCGGCATGAAGGACGCCGGCGCGCGTCGAGGGCAAATCACGGATCGCCGGCATCGCCCGGCCCAGCGAAAGCCGACGTAGCTCAGTGGTAGAGCAACTGATTCGTAATCAGTAGGTCCGCGGTTCGCATCCGCCCGTCGGCACCAGTTATATCAAACGGCTATTAGCTCAAAGCCATCCCTCAAAATTTGCTTAGTCGGCGCATCGTAGGCGTTTGGCGATGGCGGCGAGCTTTCACAGTTGCGATTTGCGGTCATCGGCCTTTTTCAAATCGTCGATCGGCGGCAAATCGGATTCGTTCCATCCGCCGCCAAGCGCCTTGACCAGAAGCACGCTCGCTTCCATGCGCCGGCGCAGAATGTCCGTCGCATTGCGCTCGTTCGTCAACGCCATGGTTTGAGCGGTAATCACCAGAAGATAGGTATCCCTGCCGCCGACATAACGATCAGTCGACAGGCGCAGTGAATTCCGCGCCGAAGCCACCGCCTCTTCCTGTTGCTTTGCCTCCTGCTCCAAGATGCGCAAAGCGGCGAGATTGTCCTCGACCTGTTGAAACGCGTTCAGCGTCGTCTGGCGATAATTCGCGACCGCCTCGTTATAGGCGGCCAGCGCGGCCGCGTTCGCGGCATGACGCAGCCCGCCGTCGAAGAGCGTTTCCGTCATGGTGCCGCCGACCGCCCAAAGCAGACTCGGCCAAGCGAACCAGGTCGCGATGCTGCTGCCCTGGAACCCGGCCGTCGGGCTCAAGATCAATGACGGATAATAGGCGGCCTGGGCGATGCCGATCTGCTCGTTCGCCTCGGCCATGCGCCGTTCCGCCGCGGCGATGTCGGGTCGGCGCTGCAACAATTCCGAAGGCAGCCCGACCGGGATGGCGGGCTGGCGCGGCGCGAGCGGCGCGGGCGGCAGGCTGAAGGCGGCCGGCGGCTTGCCGGTGAGAACGGCGATCGCGTGTTCGTCTTGCGCCCGTTGCACGGCGATGTCGGTTGCCTGCACGCGCGTGGTGTCGAGCTGGGTTTGCGCCTGAGCCACGTCGGACTCCGGCGCGGCGCCGCCGTCGGCGCGATGCTCGGTCAATTCGAGCGCGTCGGTATAGGCCTTCACCGTATCGTCGAGGAGTTGCTTCTGCGCGTCGGCGCTGCGCAGATCGAAATAGTCGAGCGCCAATTCGGCGTGAAGACTGAGACGGGCGGTTTGAAGATCGGCTTCCGTCGCTTGCGCCTCTTCGCCGGCCGCGGTCACGGTCCGCGCGATTCGGCCCCAGAGATCCACTTCATAGGTAAGATCGAGGGGTAGGAGGAAATTGCCGGTGGTGTGGGTATTCGAGAAATAGGGCTGGTTGTTGGACCAGCGCAGCGATTGGATCTCCGGCGCGGTGGAAATGGTGGGAAATTCCGCGGCGCGGGCATAGCCGATCATGGCGCGGGCTTGCTCGAAGACGGCCTCGGCGGCCTTCAGGTTCTGGTTCGCGGCAGTGACCTGCTCCTCCAGATCGTTCAGTTGCGGATCGCCGAAAACCTCCCACCATTTCGCGCGCAGGCTTCGATCCGAGGGCTGCGCGCGCTTCCAGTTGCCGGCGCCGGCGAACGCGTCGGGCGGCGGCTCCTTGTAAGCGGCCGTCTCGGGCGCGTCGGGTTTGACGTAATCGGGGCCGACTTTGCAACCCGCGATCAGCGTCAACGCGACCAGCGCGGCCAGACGACGGCTTCGCCTCATTGCGCCGATCCGGCGGGCGGCGGGTTTCCCGTCCGGATCGGCGTGCCGCTGATCAGCGAGTCCGACGGATCGAGAATGACGGAATCGTCCGGCTGCAGACCCGAGACCACCTCGACCTTATCGCCGTAATCGCGGCCGATAGCGACCGGCACGAGATCCGCTTGCCCGTTCCGGACCACGGCGACGCGAAGGCCCTCCTTGCGGAAGATCAACGTGTTCGACGGCACGGTCACGGAATGAATTTCCTTTTCCAACTTTAGATGGACAAAGGCATAGGCGCCGGGCAGCAGCCGGCCGTCGGCGTTGTCGACATCGACTTCGACGAGCAGCGTCCGCGATGACGGGTCGATGGCGTTGGCGGTGCGAACCAGCGTGCCTTGGAATGTCTCGCCGGGAAATTCGTCCAACGTGACGGCGGCCGTCGCGCCGGGATGGGCCGCGCGGGAATAGGCTTCGGGAACGGCGACGAAGACCCGGAGCTTGTCGGTGGCCGACAGATGAAAAAGCTCCCGCGCCGGCGCGCCGGCGCCGGCGTCGATCAGCGCGCCGATATCGGTGTTGCGGGCGGTGATGATGCCGTCGAACGGCGCATACACTTTTTCATAGGATTGCAGCCGCTCGAGCCGTGCCACATCCGCCTGCTTCGAGGCGACGATGGCCCTGTCGGCGGTGAAGGCGCCGACCGCGTTGTCCCGTTCCTGGGTGGAGACCGCGCGCGTCGTCAACAATTCCTCGGTCCGCTTCGCCGTGACGTCCGCCAGCTTCAGGTTGGCGTCCGCGGTCGACAGATCGGCGCGGGCCTGACGCAGCTGCTCGTCCACTTCCGGCGTATCGATTTCGGCGAGCAGGTCGCCCGCCTTGACATGCGCGCCGATATCGAAGGCCCAGCGCCGAAGATAGCCGCTGGTGCGCGCGTAAATCGGCGTATCGGTGAAAGCCTGGGTGTTGCCGGGCAACGCGATTTCCTCGTTGGGCGCGCCCGCGTCGGGATGGATCACGTTCACGGTCGGCACGGCGGCATCCTCGGTGACCTGGGCCAGCCGCGTCTCGGCATCGACCCGCCCGCGAATGCCGAGATAAATGCCCACGCCGATGGCAATGACGGCGATGATGAGGACGGCCACGCCGAGCCGGGACCGTCGTTTCTTGGGCGGAACGGAATTGCTGTTCGCCGCTTCCGATTGGCGATTGCCCTTGGGCGTCATGATCGTGCTCCGCCGCGCGTCATGCCGCGCTCTCTGCCTTGGGGGCGCTTCGGCGATGCAGCAAGCTGAACACCGACGGGACGAAGATCAGCGTGGCGACCGTCGCCACGATCAGGCCGCCGATGACCGCGCGTCCGAGCGGCGCGTTCTCCTCGCCGCCTTCGCCGAGGCCCAACGACATCGGAATCATCCCCATGATCATGGCCAGCGCCGTCATCAGCACCGGACGGAGCCGGGTGAAGCCCGCCTCGATCGCGGCACGGGCGGCGTCGCCATGCTCGGCGAGCCGGTCGCGGGCGAACGACACGACGAGAATGCTGTTCGCCGTGGCCACGCCCATGCACATGATGGCGCCCATCAGCGCCGGAACGCTCAGCGTCGTGTGGCTGAAGAAGAGAAACAGGACGATGCCGGCCAATGCCCCGGGAAGCGCCGTGATGATGATGAACGGATCGAGCCATGACTGGAAATTCACGACGATCAGGAGATAGACCAGAACGATCGAAAAGGCGAGGCCCCCGATCAGGCCAAAATAGGAGTTGCGCATGGTGTCGACTTGCCCGCGCACCGTCATGAAGCTGCCGCGCGGCAATTGCGGGCGATTGGCGTCGACGATGCGGTCGATGTCGCTTCCGACGGCGCCCAGGTCGCGGTCCTGGACGGCGGCGTAAATGTCCACGGTACGGCGGATGTTGTAATGGGTGATGACCTGCATTTCGTTCGACCGCTTGATCGTCGCCATATCGCCGAGAATTTCCTCGGTCTTGCCGCCGACGGCGCTGACGGGGATGTTTTGCAGGTCTTGAATCGATTGAATGTCGTATTGGGGCGTCTGGGCGGTCAAATTGTAGTTCACACCGTTTTGCCAGTTCAGGAAGAACATGGGCGTGATCTGCGAACTGCCGCTGAGAATATTCAGCACGCTGTTGGCCACGTCGCGCTCGGCGAGACCGCCTTGCGCGGCCTTGGTTCGATCGACCGCCACGTCGAAGGACGGGTAATCGAAGGTTTGTTGGACGCGCG
>JAATGI010000150.1 GCA_015654725.1 Rhodospirillales bacterium | reverse complement strand
GGCTATTGTGACCCCGGCTGAATACGACAACGACCAGGAGGAAGAATATGGCCAAGGCCTATTGGATTTCGGTCTATCACGCGGTCCGAGATGAAAACGCGCTGGCGGAATACGCGAAGCTGGCGGGTCCCGCGATCCAGGCCGGCGGCGGCCGCATGCTGGTGCGCGGCGTGGCCGCCAAGGCCTATGAGAAGGGCCTGTTGCAGCGCGTGGTCATGATCGAGTTCGACAGTCTCGACAAGGCGGTCGCGACCCATGACGGCTCGGCTTATCAAGCGGCCCTAAAGAAACTCGGCAACGCCATCGATCGCGACATGAGGCTGGTCGAAGGGCTGGCCTGAGCAAACGCGATGATGGCCCCGTGGGCGCGGATCGCCGCCGCGCTGGTCGCCTTCCCGATCCTGGCGCCCGCCTATGCCGCCGAGGGCGATTGGCATGGCGACGCGCCGGGCACTGTACATCGCATCGCCGCCGACTTGCCGGCGCCTTACGCGACCTCGTCCGCGGCCAACGGTCCCTCGATCGTGAAGCGGCCGGACAATGCCGTTCCGACCGCGCCCGCCGGTTTTGTCGTGCAGCCCTTCGCCGCCGGTCTCGAAGAGCCGCGCGTCATCCGCGTGGCGCCGAACGGCGATATTTTCGTGGCCGAAAGCGCCGGCAATCGCATCCATGTCTTTCGCGCCGAGGGCGACGGCGCCAAGCCGACGCGGGATGGGATTTTCGCCAACGATCTCAACCGTCCCTTCGGCATCGCCTTTTATCCGCCCGGTCCCGATCCGAAATTCGTCTATGTCGCGAACACGAACGGCGTGGTGCGCTTTCCTTATCGTAACGGCGATCTGACGGCGAGCGGGCCGCCGGAACGCGTGGTTTCGGATTTATGGTCGAGCGGCGGCCATTGGACGCGCGACGTGATTTTTTCGCCCGACGGCGCGCGGATGTTCGTCGCGGTCGGCTCGGGATCGAATGTCGCCGAGGGGCTTAACCGAAAGACGCCGGACGCGATCCACGAGTTCGAGGCGAAATATGGGCTCGGCGCCGCTTGGGGCCATGAGCAAAACCGCGCCGATGTGCTCGAATTCGATCCCGACGGCAAGAACATGCGGATTTTCGCCACCGGCATCCGCAATTGCGTGACCATGGCGATCGAGCCGGCGAACGGCTCGCTCTGGTGCTCGACCAACGAGCGCGACGGGCTTGGCGACAACCTGCCGCCCGATTACGTAACCGAGGTTCGGCAGGGGGCGTTCTATGGCTGGCCTTGGTACTATATCGGCGACCACGCCGATCCGAGGCACGCGAACGAGCGGCCCGATCTCGCCGGACATGTCACGGTGCCGTCGGTCCTGCTTCAACCGCATTCGGCGCCGCTGCAAATGACCTTCTATGACGGCGCGATGTTCCCTGAATTTCGCGGCAGCGCCTTCGTGGCCCTGCATGGATCGTGGAATCGTGCCATGCGCACCGGCTACAAGATCGTGCGGCTTCCCTTCAAGGACGGCAAGGCAACCGGCGATTACGAGGATTTCGTCACCGGCTTCGTCGTGAATGACGATTCGGTTTGGGGACGGCCGGTTGGCGTCGCCGTCGATCGCCTCGGCGCGCTGCTGGTCGGCGAGGACGGCAACGACACGATCTGGCGCGTCACCCGGCCCTGATCAGCCGTGATTGACGGCCTCGATATTGTGGCCGTCGGGATCGAGCACGAAGGCGCCGTAATAGGTCGGGTGATACCGCACGCGGATGCCCGGCGGACCATTGTCCAGCGCGCCCGCGTCGATAGCCGCCTTATAGAAGGCATCGACGGCGGCGGTGTCTTTCGCCTGAAACGCGATATGAAGCTGGCCCGTGGTCGTCTTCCCCGCCGTAATCCAGAGAAACGGATGGGTGTCGCCGAAGCCGCAAGACGGCCCGAATTCCATCATGACCTTGAAGCCGAGCGGCGCCAGCGCCTTTTGATAAAACGCCTTCGAGCGCGGGTAATCGCTGACGGCGAAAGTGATATGGTCGATCATCGCGGTCCCCATCGTTTCGTGGTTTCGCGATAATATCAAATGCTTGGCCTTCAGGAGGGGCGAATTCGATGGCCGACACGACATCTCCCGCGATCGTGATTACCGGCGCCTCGGGCGGCATCGGCGAAGCGCTGGCCTATGAATTCGCCCGGGAAAAGCCGGTCCTCGTGCTGGTCGCGCGCTCCGGCGACGCGCTGGCGCGGGTCGCGATACAGGCCAAGGAACGCGGCGCCGCGCGGGTCGAGACCGTGACGCTCGATCTGGCGCGGCCCGAAGCCGTCGACGATCTCGAAGCCACGCTGGCCGGCCTTGGCCTTCATGTCGAGACGCTGGTGAACAATGCGGGCTACGGTCTCAAGGGGCCGTTCGCGTCGCTCGACGAAGCGCAAGAGATCGGCATCGTCGATCTCAATATCCGCGCCTTGACGCTGCTATGCCGCCGCTTCCTGCCGGGCATGATCGCGCGGCGCAAGGGCGGCATCGTCAATCTCGCCTCGACGGCGGCGTTCGCGCCGGGGCCGCTGATGGCGGTCTATTACGCCTCCAAGGCTTATGTTCTGTCCTTGTCACGGGCGCTCGCGGCGGAAGTCGGCGGCGCCGGCGTCATCGTCACCGCCGTTTGTCCCGGCCCGACCGTCACCGGCTTCCAAGCGCGCGCCGGCATGGAAGAATCGCGGATAATGCGCGCGATGCCGGTGATGAGCATGGAGGCGGTCGCCAAGATCGCCTATCGCGGCCATCGTGCCGGCAAGGCCACAGTGGTGACGGGCCGGTTCAATCAAATCATGGCGTTTTCCAACCGCCTCGCGCCGCCCGCGCTGCTGGT
>JAATGI010000269.1 GCA_015654725.1 Rhodospirillales bacterium | reverse complement strand
GGGCCGCGTCGGCGAGGTCATTATTCGCTGTTGGCAGACCGCCGACAAAATGAAGCGCCAGCGCGGCGCGCTTGCGGGCGAAACCGGCGACAACGACAATTTCCGCGCCAAGCGTTATGTCGCGAAATACACCATCAATCCCGCCATCGCGCAGGGCATCGCCACGCATGTCGGCTCGGTCGAGATCGGCAAGTTCGCCGATCTGGTGGTTTGGTCGCCGGCGTTTTTCGGGGTGAAGCCCGACCTGGTCTTGAAATGCGGCAGCATCGCCGCGGCGCCGATGGGCGATCCCAATGCCTCGATCCCGACGCCGCAGCCGGTGCATTACCGGCCGATGTTCGCCGCCTTCGGCCGCGCCATCGCGTCGTCCTCGGTGACGTTCGTCAGCGCAGCCGCGGCGGCGAACGGGCTTGGCGAGCGGCTCGGCATGGCGCGGCGCCTGGTGCCGGTCGAAAACACGCGTAGCGGCATCGGCAAGCGCAGCATGATTCACAACGCCGCCCTGCCGAAGATCGAGGTCGATCCCGAAACCTATGAGGTGCGCGCCGACGGCATGCTCCTCACTTGCGAACCCGCCACGGTCCTGCCGATGGCGCAACGGTACTTTCTGTTCTGATGCTTGCCGAAACCCGCCGCGCGCACCATCTACGCACAATACGTAATCGCCGACCAACACTCATGGGTAGAGCTACAACACCTATTTGGAGAATTAGCTGCAAATCCGCTGCATTTGCAGCGAGGTTAACGGCGGGTCCGGGCACCTAATGCGCCGCGCGACGCGATGTGAAAAGGCCGGGCGTTGGCCCTCGGGCGAGGCAAAAGGCAGCGTCACGCTCCGCTTCGATGACCGGCATCGCCGCCGCATCAAATTGAAAGCCGACGATGGCGGCGCATTCCTGCTCGATCTGCCCGACGCGACCGTGCTCGAAGACGGCGACGGTTTGGCCTTGGAGGATGGCGGCTGGCTCGCGGTGCGCGCCGCACCCGAGGCGTTGCTCGAAGTGACGGCGCAAGGGCCTGAGGAATTGGCGCGGCTCGCCTGGCACATCGGCAATCGGCATCTTCAAGCGCAGATCGCGCGCGACCGCATCCTGATTCGCGAGGATCATGTCATCGCCGACATGCTGGTCGGACTCGGTGCCCATGTGCATCGGGTGATGGCGCCGTTCTCGCCCGAGGGCGGTGCCTATGACGGCCACATGCCCGGCTATCCGCATGACGAAGAGGGCAAGCCGCACAGCCATCACGCGCACGACCATCATCATCACGGCCACGATCATGACAATGACCACTGACGCCGCGCTTTATCGGCTGATGACCTGGCTATCGCCCGCTTATCCGCTGGGCGCCTACAGCTACAGCCACGGCATCGAATATGCGGTCGAGGATGGATTGGTGCGTGACCGCGCGACCCTGCAAGATTGGATCGGGCGGGCGGTGCGCCACGGCGCCGGTTTGACGGATGCAGCGCTTTTGGCGGCAGCGTGGAACGCCGTCCATGAGAAACATGCTGCGAGGCTCGATGACATCGTCGAGCTTGCCGCCGCTTGGCGCGGCAGCGCCGAGACCGCGCTCGAATCGCGCGCGCAAGGCGCCGCGTTTTTGTCGGTGACACGCGCGGCCTGGCCTCATCCGGCGCTCGATGAATTATCGCTGCGTTGGCGCGGCGAAGTGAGCCTTCCGGTTGCGGTCGGCGTCGCGGCGGCGCAAGGCGTGGGTTTGGCGCCAACCCTTACCGCTTATTTGCATGCCTTCGCCGGCAATCTTGTCTCGGCCGGTGTGCGGCTGATTCCACTCGGCCAGAGCGACGGCCAGCGCGCCATCGCCGCGCTCGAAGAAACGATCGCGGCGACCGTTCGCGCGGCGCTCGAAACGCCGCTCGACGAAATCGGCACGGCGGCGGCGACGATCGATTGGTGCTCGATGCGTCACGAAACCCAATATACGAGGCTGTTCCGCTCATGAGTTCATCCCCCAACGGCCCCTTGCGCGTCGGCGTCGGCGGGCCGGTCGGCTCGGGCAAGACCGCGCTCGTGGACCGGCTCTGCAAAGAGATGCGCGAGCGCTACGATATCGCCGTCGTCACCAACG
>JAATGI010000162.1 GCA_015654725.1 Rhodospirillales bacterium | reverse complement strand
CGTATTTGCCGGCGAGCTTTCCGCCATTGGGCGTGACCGAGCTCGCGACCAGGAGATAGGGGCGCGGCTGGGTATAGGGCTTCAGATGCAGCCGCGCGTTCTTGAGCGTGTACCATTCGGTTTGCTTGGTGATGATTTCGCCGTCGAGGAGCCGCGTGATGATGTCGATGCCGTCGATCATGCGGTCGCGCTGCGTGTCGGGCTCGATGCCGAGCATCATCGCGTCCGACGGCAGGAGGCCCGGCCCGAAGCCGAACATGGCGCGGCCACGGGTTTGGTGGTCGAGCTGCACCATGCGGTCGGCCAAGATCAACGGGTTGTGATAGGGCACCGAGATCACGCCGGTGCCGAGCCGGATTTTCTTGGTGCGCTCGGCGGCGGTGGCGATGAACAGTTCGGGGCAGCCATAGATCTCGAAGCCGCCGGAGTGATGCTCGCCGATCCAGGCCTCGGCGAAGCCGATCCGGTCGAGCCACTGCATCAGCTCGAAATCGCGCTCCATCAGGAGCGTCGTGTCCTGATGGGTGGAATGGAAGGGCGGCAGGAACACGCCGGCCTTGAGATTGCGCGATTGAGTCATGCGATCCTCGCTGTTCTTGATCTTGCCGTCTTCTCGGGCCAGCATACCCATCTGCTACGGCGCCGCGCCAGCATTAAGGGGCGCGGTTCGGCCAGCCAGGAGGAAACGGTGAGCAAATTCGTCATCGCGCCGCATATGCGGCTGCATGAATGGGTCGGCGAAGAGAAAGGCTATTTCCGCGCCGAGGGCCTCGATTACGAATTCCGCGAGGTGATTCCACAGAAGGAGGGCAAGGCCAAGCACGATCTCGGCGACAAGGTCGGCGCTTATCAGACCTTCGAGGCCGGACGCGCCTGCGATGTCAGCGGCGCCTGCCACTGGACCGTCAATGTCGCGGCCTCGTCGGGCCACGGCAAACTCTATGCCGACGCCTATTCGATCTCGTCGGCCGGCATTTTCGTGCCGCGCGACAGCAAAATCGAAACACCGGCCGACCTCGCCGGCGTGCCGATCTCGGTCGGCTACCAGTCCGGCAGCCATTACTCGACCATCCAGGCGCTCGAACAATACATGCCCTTGGCCGACATCAAGCTCAATTTCGCCGATGGCTTGCCGTTCGCCCGCATGGGAAAGCTGATCGACGGGACGTCGCCCGCCTGCGCGCTATTCAGCGGTCATTACTATTTCGTCGAGCAATTGGGCTTCCGCAAAATCATCGACACCACCTTCATGATGGCGTCGATGATCACCGGCGATCCCGACCCCGAGGATTTGAAAAAATATTTCCACGCGTTGCGCCGAGTGCAGCGCGACATCGATCTGCGGCCCGAACTCTATACGCATTATTACAAGAACGAGTTTCCCGAACGCTTCCATGCCCGGATGGATACCCGGCGCTGGGGGCCGGGCGAGCGCATCGTGTTCGAGCCCTACACCAAGGACATGTTCGAGGATTCTTTCCGCTGGATCGAGGAGCGCGGGATTTTCCCTGAAGGCGGCATGGGCTCGGGCCGTTACGAGGATTCGATCGTCACGCTCGAAGCGGCGGAATAGCGATTCTTCATGCAACTGTCTCCGATCCTGCGCTAGACCTTAACCCGTCAAACCGCGTTGCGTCTTGACACCCTCCGCCTCTCGCGGGAGAGGGAAGTGAGCGAAGCGAACGGGGTGAGGGCCGCATGATCGACATTCCGCGCCGGCGGTTTCTCCAAGGATCGGCCGCGTTGGCCGGCGCCGCGTTCGCGGAATCGCTGTTTCCGGGCCGCGCCGCGGCCGCTTCCGGAAAGCTCTCCGACATAGATCATTTCATCTTCCTGATGAAGGAAAACCGTTCCTTCGATCACTATTTCGGCACGCTTTCGGGCGTGCGCGGTTTCGGCGATGCCAAGGCAATGAAATTGCCCGGCGGCCGTTCGGTGTTCGAGCAACTCGACGATGCGAGCGGCAAGCCGGTGTTGCCGTTTCATCTCGACACCCGGCGCAGCAATGCCCAGCGCCTGTTCTCGACCGACCATAGCTGGCGGGGACAGCACGGCGCGTGGGACGGCGGCAAGATGGATCGCTGGATCGCCGCGCATCGGGCAACGGACGGCGCCGAAGCGCCGATCACCATGGGCTATGTCACGCGCGCCGATTTGCCGTTCTATTACGCGCTCGCCGACGGCTTCACCATCTGCGACGGCTATCATTCCTCGATGATGGGTCCGACCCATCCCAACCGCTATTACGCCATGAGCGCCACGATCGATCCCGAGGGCAAGGCCGGCGGTCCCGCGACCGACAACAGCCAGCCGCGCGACTATCGCTGGGAGACCTATCCCGAGCGGCTCCAGCGCGCCGGCGTTTCCTGGACGATCTATCACGACTTCGACGATTTCGGCTGCAATGTTTGCAAGTATTTCGTTCAGTACCGCAATTTGTCGCCGAAAGCCCCGCTTTATCAAAACGCGATCCGCAATCGGCCCTTTTATGAGCTGCTTTGGAACCTGCGCATCGGCAACCTTCCGCAGGTGACCTGGATCGTGCCGCCCGCGGATGTCAGCGAACATCCCGACTGGCTTCCCGCGGCGGGCGAAAACCACACCCGGCTGATTGTGGAGGCGTTGTGGTCCAATCCAAAGCTGTGGGCCAAGACCGCGCTGATTCTGAATTACGACGAGAATGACGGGCTGTTCGATCATGTCGCGCCTCCGACGCCGGAGCCCGGCACGCCGGGCGAATATGTCGGCGATTTGCCGGTCGGACTTGGCTTCCGGGTGCCTTGCATGGTGATTTCACCCTGGAGCCGCGGCGGTTACGCCTGCTCCGATACGTTCGACCACACCTCGACGCTGCGGCTGTTGGAGACGCGGTTCGGTGTCGAAGTGCCGAATCTGAGCCGGTGGCGCCGCGCCACGACCGGCGATCTCACCGCCGCCTTCAGTTTCGGCGCGCCGCCGCGGTTCGATCCGCCGGCCCTGCCCGGGACGGCGGCGGCGCTGCTCACGGCCGAGAACGGGGCGATGGCCTTGCCACGGCCCGAGCCGCCGGAGACGCCGGCCTTTCCCCGCCAGGAAGCCGGCACCCGGCCGCGACCGATTGCTTCTTGAAAGATACGCATCGCGCGTTATATGTCGAGATGCGCGCCGGGCTGGGTGTCGGCGGCCAAGGCCTCGGGCACAAATGAATTTTACCAAACGAAGCCAATTAAATTATGTTAATCAATAGGTTAGTATTTTTAGCGAAGCCAATTCGCGGCTCGGCAACCCGGTTGGCGGCGCCCTCGCTTGCGACTTCCGCAAGGCAGCATTCCCAAAATAGCGCATGCTTATCATAAGCGTGCTTATTATAACTCGGGCATGACGCATCCTCCTCACGAACGGCATTTCGGCTTTCTCATGCACGACATCGCTCGGTTCGGCCGTAAGCAATTCGACGCCCGCGCCAAGACGCTGGGCCTGACCCGGGCGCAATGGCAGGCGCTCGTGTTTTTGCGCCGCCAGGAAGGGGTGAGCCAGGCCGGCTTGGCCGAGGCGCTCGATCTCGAACCGATCACGGTGGCGCGTCTCATCGACCGCATGGAAGAGGCGGGCTGGGTCGAGCGCCGGGCCGATAGCTCCGACCGGCGGGTGCATCGGCTTTACATTACCGAACCCGCCCGTCCGGTGATGGCGCGGCTCGAAGCGGTGTCGAACGAACTCAGGGAAGAGGCCTTCATCGGCCTGTCCGAAGCCGAGCGCGACCAGCTTCTCGATCTCTTGACGCGCGTTCGCGTTAACCTGTCCGAGCGCGCGCGCCCGGCCGAACTCGCGGTGGCCGCGCCATGACCAGTTCCAGCGATACGATCCGCCATCAGCCTTCGGCCCGGCCGCGTCCCGGCGCCATCGATGCCGCCGCGCCGACCCGCCGGCGCTGGCCGCGCCTCATTCTGATGTTCGTGGTCCCGCTCGCCGTCGTGATCGGCGGCGGTTGGTGGTATCTGACCACGGGCCGTTATGTTTCGACCGACGACTCCTATGGCCAGGCCGACGTGCTGACGGTGTCGAGCAATGTCGCGGCGCGCGTCGTGTCGGTCGAGGTCCATGACAACGAGTATGTCAAGAAGGGGCAGGTCCTGTTCCGCCAGAATCCCGCCTCTTATCAAGCGGCGGTGGACAAGGCCCAGGCGACATTGGCGGGCGCCCGGCTCCAGGTCGATAGCATGCGCGCGACCTATCGCCAGCGCCTTTCCGACCTCAAATCGGCGGAAGACACGCTGGCTTATGCCCAGCGGGAATATGACCGCCAGGAAAATTTGCTCGCCTCCCATACGGTATCGCAGGCGCAATTCGACCAGGCGCGGCACGCGCTCGACACCGCCCGCTCGCAAGTCTCGGGGGTCAATCAGCAGATCGCCGCCGCGCTCGCGGGCTTGGGCGGCGACCCCAATATCGCGACCGAAAAGCATCCGATGGTCGAACAGGCGCAGGCGGCCCTCGACCAGGCCCAGATCGATCTCGCCGACACCGTGATCGTGGCGCCGGAGAACGGCACCGTCACCATGGTGAACAAGCTGCCGGTCGGCACCTACCTCACCCCGGCGATGCCGACCTTCGCGCTGGTCGGCACCGACGATGTCTGGATCGACGCCAATTTCAAGGAGACCGACCTCACCCATATGCGGGTCGGCCTGCCCGCGACGGTCGATTGCGACGCCTATCCCGACACCACGTTCAAGGGGCGGGTGCAAAGCCTGAGCCCCGGCACCGGCAACGAATTTTCGGTGCTGCCGGCGCAGAACGCGACCGGCAATTGGGTCAAGGTGGTGCAGCGCCTGGTGGTCAAGACGGTGATCGAGAATCCCGATCCGCAGCGCCCGGTTCGCGCCGGCATGAGCTGCAACGTGGAGGTCGATACCGGCTATCAGAATCCGCTTTGGGTGCGGATCAAATCGGCGCTAGGTCTTTCCTGATCGGCCTGGACGTCTGGCATGGCCGCGGCGATCAGCAAGCCGAATCTTGAGGTTCCCAACAAGGGCCTGCTGACGGTGTCGTTGATGGTGTCGACGACCATGCAGATGCTCGACACCACGATCGCCAACGTCGCCTTGCCGCACATGCAAGGCAGCTTGTCGGCGTCGCAGGACCAGATCGCCTGGGTGCTGATCTCCTATATCGTCGCCGCCGCGATCGCGTCACCGCTTTCCGGTTAGATAGGCGACAAATTAGGGCGCAAGGCGGTGGTGCAGCTCGCGGTCGCCGGCTTCACGATCGCCTCGGCGCTATGCGGCATGGCGACGAGCCTGCCCGAAATGGTCATTTTCCGCTTCATCCAGGGGCTGTTCGGCGCGGCGCTGGTGCCGTTGGCGCAATCGATCATGCTCGACATCAATCCGCGCGAGAAGGTCGGCCAGGCGATGGCGATCTGGGGCGCCGGCATCATGGTGGCGCCGATCATGGGGCCGACCCTGGGCGGCTGGATCACCGACAATTACGATTGGCGCTGGGTGTTTTACATCAACGTGCCGTTCGGCGTGCTGGCCTTTATCGGCACCGGCCTGTTCATGCCGGGCGGCGAGCATGGTCGCCATCGCCCGTTCGACTTCATCGGCTTCGGCCTCCTTAGCGTCGGCATCGCCGCGCTACAGCTGATGCTCGATCGCGGCCAGGACAAGGATTGGTTCGGCTCGACCGAAATCATTCTCGAAGCGGCGGTCTCGCTGTGCTGCTTCTGGATGTTCGGCGTCTACATCACCATGGCGAAGCATCCGTTTCTGTCGCCGAAACTGCTGAAGGATCGCAACTTCGTCTCGAGCCTCGTCTTCATGGCGTTGCTCGGCATGACGCTGATGGCGACGATGGCGTTGTTGCCGCCGCTCTTGCAGGGGCTGTTGCAATACACCGCGCTCGGCGCCGGCTGGGTGATGATGCCGCGCGGCGTCGGCACCATGATCGCGATGCTGGTGGTCGGGCGGTTGACCGGCAAGGTCGATTCGCGCCTGATGCTGTTCATCGGCTTCGGCACCATGGCGCTGTCGCTGTGGCAGATGGCGAGCTATTCGCTCGACATGGACCAACATTTGATCGTGTGGTCCAGCGTGCTGCAAGGCTGGGGCATGGGCTTCATTTTCCCGCCGCTGACCGCGATCGGCTTCGTCACCCTGGCGCCGTCGCTGCGCAACGAAGGCACCGGCGTGTTCAATCTGGTGCGCAATGTCGCCGGCAGCATCGGCATCTCCTTTGCCGAGACCTTCCTGGTGCAAAAGATGCAGATAAGCCACTCGGACCTCGCCACGCATGTGACGCCGTTCGCCGACAGCTTTCGCTTGCCGATATTGAGCCGAATCTGGAACCTGCATTCGGTCCAGGGCTTGACGGCGATCAACGGCGAGGTGACGCGCCAGGCGGCGATGGTCGCTTATGTCGATGTCTTCAAGCTGATGCTGATCGTGACGCTCGGCTCCCTGCCGTTCCTGCTGCTGTTGCGCAAGGGCGCGGCGATTCCGGGCGGCGCCGCGCCGCCGCTCGCTCAACCCGCCGCCGCGCTGGATTGACGCCTACGCGCCTTCGCTCACCAGTTCGTCGTAGGCCGGCAGGGTGAGGAATTCGGGGAATTTCTCGGCGCCGATCAGATCGAGAAAGATGGTCGCGGCGTCGCCGAAACGGCCCTTGTCGTAGGCCTCGGCGCCGGCCAGCGTCTTGAGCTTGGCGAGTTCTTCCTCCAGGAGCTTCCGGCACAGCGCCAGATCGACCGTGCGCCCATCGGCGAGCTTCGCCTTATGCCGGATCCATTGCCAGATCTGGGCGCGGCTGATCTCGGCGGTGGCGGCGTCCTCCATCAGATTATAGAGCGGCACGCAGCCGATGCCCAGCAGCCAGGCTTCGAGATAGCCGATCCCGACATTCAAGTTATGCCGCAGGCCCGCCTCGGTGATGGTGCCTTCCGGCACCTTCAACAGATCGGCGGCGGCGATATGCACATCCTGCCGCTTGCGCGCGATCTGATTCGCCTCGGGCATCTGCTTGTCGAAAATCTCCTTGGCGATGCCGACCAGGCCGGGATGCGCCACCCAGGTGCCGTCATGGCCGTCGCCGGCCTCGCGCAATTTGT
>JAATGI010000016.1 GCA_015654725.1 Rhodospirillales bacterium | reverse complement strand
GACCGGACGCGTCCAGCCCGAGCCAGGGCAGGAATGGATTGCGCCGGCCGTAAGCCCAAATCTCACTGCGGGCAGCAGCGCGCGTCGAGACGCCGCGCGCATGAAAGCCCATCGTATCGGCGACGACGAGCGTATTCCCGGGTACCGCGAACGCTTTGGGCTCTGCGAATCCTAAGCGCCGCAGCGTCGGCGCGCTGATTCGAAGCGAGCCGCGAGACGATTGAAAATCGGCGCTTTCGCTAGCGGTCAATGAGGCGCGCCGCTCCCATGCCAGACGCCGCCGCGTCGGCTGGTGAGAGCCTGGGACATAGATCAAAGGCCCCTGATCCTCGCCAACATCGGTCAGGAAAAACCACGCCTTGACGGTCGGGTGAAAGGTGTCGGCGTGCAGCCGGGTCTGAGGATCGGGCGCCGCGTCTCGCGCGTGCGCGAAGATCGTCTGAACGTAAAGAAACGGTTCGAGCCGATACGAGCCGATGTAGCGCACAAGGCCGAGCCATTCCGGGCTCTCGACCAAGGCGCGCACGGCCGGCAGCCGCTTCATCGCTCGCCGGTCCAGGGCAATCCGCCGGGTGATCGCGTCACCCTGCGACTGCTGCCGCGCCGGCGCCTCGTACGAAACCACTTCCTGTTTGAGCGCATCATAGGCGGCAGATGGCAAAAAGTCGCGTTTGATGACGAAGCCGTCGCGCGCAAACGCGGCCCGATCTTCATTCGAGATCAGCGGCGCCAGTCTTTCCCGGCGCCGTTCGGCCATACGATAAGCCAGGCGCATGCGGGCGACGTGCAGTCCCGCCCGGTTCAGAGTTGGGCTGCCGATGATCGGATTGTCACGGAACGACTTCGCGCCGGTCGCGAGCGCCGCGACATGAATGGGCGCCATCAGCCAGGAGCGCCGGCGTGATCTCATGTCGCGTCTTAGGTGCAATCCTCAGGGTTCCCTCTGAGGGGGTCAGACACACAGCGCGGCGAGCGCGTCGTAGACTAGGCGATCGATCTCGATGCCCTCTCGCAGCAGCCGCTCGCGGCTGCGAAACGAGCGCTCACCTGGGATACGGATCTAGACAACCCCGGGCTGACGCGGAATGCTCTTGATGCGGTCGACCAGTCCGCTGACTTCACGCTTGAACTGGTCTAGCGGAATCAGGAGATCGGGCTTGAACACGACGAACAGATAGCCGTCATCCTTGTCGGGGTCCATGCCCGAGCCGGCGAGAACGCCCAGGGCCTGCACGATGAAGCCGAGCCCGTAGCCTTTGTACCCACCAAAGGGCAGCAGCGCCCCGAGCCTCGCCGCTGCTGGGTCGCGGGTCGGCTGGCCTTGCAAATCGATCGCCACACCTTCGGGCAATAGCTGTCCGAGCCGCTCACGCAGCGCCAACTCGGTCCCCATGAACGCAGAGGTTCCCATGTCCAGAACCACTGGTCCGCTGTCGGACGGCATGCCAAAGGCGATCGGGTTGGTGCCGAGCGCGGGACGCGCCCCGCCAAATGGTGCGACGCTGCGCGTCGAACTGGCGGTGTGGATGCCAACGAGGTCGGCGTTGGCGATCATCTCGACATAATAGGCGCTGCGCCCGCTCATCCAGCTGTTGATGACGCCAACGACAGAAAACCCGTGCGCCGCGGCCTTGGCGATCGCGGCGCGGGCGCCGTGATACATTGCCAACATGCCGACATTGTTGCCGCCGTCATACAGAACCGAAACTTCGGTCTCGCGCACCACCCGTATCGGCTGGCGCGGCCGCTTGAAACGGCGGTGCTCGGGGATGTTCAGGATTTTGGCCATCCCCGAATATTCGTAGCCGCACAGCGCTGCATCGATCATGTGGTCGGCGAGGATGCGAGCTTCCTCGACGTCGTAGCCAATGCCGCAGAGCGCGCGCTCGGCATGCTCGCGCGCCTCGCCGACGCTCAAATGAATGCGATCGGCCATTCTCCGCCCTCCGCGAGCTTGGTGGCTCAACCCTGCTCGACCTGGAACACCGCTTTGCCGGCGATGTGCCGATCGCGCAATTCAGGACCAACGCGCGCGAGATCGCGCCAGCTGCTTTCGACGAGCGAGAGCTTCAACGAGCCCTCGGAGACTAGCGACGCCAGCAAAGCGAGATCAGGAGCGAACCGGTCCTCGGCCTCAGAGGTGAAATAGGAGAAGCTTTGGATGCGCGCGTTCGGATGCTCGGCAAATTCGCGGAAATTGATCGCGGTCGGCTCGCCCGACGAGTTGCCGAAAATCACAATGGTCCCCTTGGCCTCGATCCGCGCGATCGCGGCGGCAAGCGAGGCGCCGCCGGCGGCTTCGAGGATCAGGCCAAATCGTCCCTGCGCCTGGTCGATGCCAGTGACGACAGCCTCGGCGCCACGTACATGCCGGCCGCGCTCACGGCTACCGACGATGGCGGTGACATGAGCGCCCGATCGCGCCGCGATTTGCACCGCCATATGCCCAACCCCGCCGGCGGCGCCGGTGACCAGCACCCGCTTGCCGAGCAGTGGCGCGCCGTGACGCAGGGTACGCAGCGCCGTAAGCCCGGCGACCGGAAGAGCGGCCGCCTCTTCGAACCGGACATTTT
>JAATGI010000145.1 GCA_015654725.1 Rhodospirillales bacterium | reverse complement strand
TCGGTCGAGCCGTCATTGACGACGATGACCTCGTAATCGGGGTAGGCCAGATGTTCGAGCGAGATCAGGCACGCTTCCATCGTGCGCTCGGCGTTATAGGAACACACCACCACCGAAACGCGCGGATACCGCGGCAAGGTCAGCGGCAAATGGCCTTCGAAGCGCGCTTGAACCGCGTCAAAGGCCGGCTTGGGATCGCGCGCGCGATCGACCAGGCCGAAATCCCAATTCTCGATCGGATGCCCGCCGGTGAACCATTCGTCGGTCCAGGCGAAGACGAAGGTGCCGGCGACACCCATCTCGAACGCCGCCGCGATCTGCCAGGACAGAATCCGCGCCTGCTCCTCGCGGCCCTCGCGCATCGAATCGATGCCGAACTCGGTCAGCAGCAGCGGCCGGTCGAAATCGAGATTGTGCAGCCGCGCGACATAGCGCCGGAACGCGGCCTCGTCATGGAGATAGATGTTGAAACAGACGAAGTCGGTGAAATCGATTTGCAGATATTCGGTCGAGGGATAATTGGCGTAGCTCACCAGCGTATCGGGATCGATCGCCTTGGCGGCGTCATAGAGCCGCTTCAAGAACGCGCGGACGCGGTCGCGGCCGTGCCAGCGGATCATATCCGGCGGCACTTCGTTGCCGATGAGATAGGCGAAGATCGCGGGATGGCCCTTAAGCGCGCGCACCTGTTCGGAAATCGTACGCAGGATCTCGGCTTGGACGGCGCCGTCGTCGAGAAAGGCGACATGCTGCGACCAGGGGATGCCCGCCAGCACGCGCAGGCCCGCCGCCGCGGCGAGGTCCAAGAGCCAACGCGGCGGCGGCGTGAAAACGCGCACCGTGTTGGCGCCCATCTCGGCCATCAATGCGAAATCGCGCGCCACCAGGTCGCGCTCGGGGAATTGCGCGCCATGGCTCGCCGGTGCGAACGGGCCATAGGTCACGCCGGTGACGAAGAGCTTCTTGTCGCCGGCGAAAAAGAATTTGCCTTCGACCCGGACCGGCTTCAGCGCCGGCGCGGACGCCGCGCGCGGCGGCGGCCCGGGCTTAGGCGCGAGCTTGAGGGCGGGTTCGAAGGCGGTGACGGTGTCCAAAGCGGTCTCTGAAACCGCGTCAGACGCTGGCGAGGCGCGGCAGATCGGCGGCCTGCCGCTCGTACCAATTCCAGGCGGTGCGTACGACGGTGTCGAGATCGGACAATTTCGGCGCCCAACCGAGGGTGGCGTGGGCCAGGCCGGCATCGGCATATAGCACCGGCGGGTCGCCTTCGCGGCGCGGCGCCTCGCGCCATGGCACGCGCCGCCCCGAGACGCGCTCAACGGCGGCGACGATCTCGCGCACCGAATGGCCGCGCCCCGTCGCGAGATTGAGCGCGATATTGCCGCCGCCCTCTTCGAGATAGCGCAGCGCCTGGACATGCGCCTCGGCCAAATCCTGGACATGGACGAAATCGCGGATCGCGGTGCCGTCCGGCGTGGCGTAGTCGGTGCCGTGAATATCGATATGGGAGCGGATGCCGAGCGCCGCCTTGATGACCAGCGGAATGATCCGGGTTTCGGGATCGTGGTCGCAGCCGATCTCACTTTCGGGATCGCAGCCGGCGGCGTTGAAATAGCGCAGCGCGACGTGGCGGAAGCCGAGCCGCTCGCCGTACCAACGCAACGCGCGCTCCAAGGCGAGCTTGCTTTCGCCATAGGGATTGATCGGTTCGAGCCGATTGTCCTCGCGGATCGGCAAGGCGTTCGGCTCGCCATAGACCGCGCAGCTCGAGGACAACACGAAGGTTCTGACCTTGGTCTCGGCGAGGGCGTCGAGCAGGGCGAGGCTGTTGGCGAGGTTGTTGTGGAAATAAAGCCCGGGGCGGGCCATCGATTCCCCGACATAGGCATAGCCGGCGAAATTCACCACCGCGCCGATCTCGTGGCGCCGGACCGTGGCGGCGACCAGCGCGCGGTCACCGATATTGCCTTCGACCAGTGGCCCCCAGCGCACCGCATCGGCGTGGCCGCGGCTCAAATTGTCATAGGCGATGGGTTGGTAACCCGCTTTCGCCAGGGCTTTGCAGGCATGGCTGCCGATATAGCCGGCCCCGCCGGCCACCAGCACGTTTTTCGTCATTGTTCCGATCCCTGCCCCGAAGGTTTGTTTCCGTGCGGCCGATGGCATTGCGCGCCGCAATGCACAACGAGCGGAACGTGGGTTTCTTCCGCCGCGAATCTCGATGCGCCGAGGAAATCCGGGGGTCGCCGGGCCGGCGACACGGTTTGTCGTGAAATTCCAGCAAATGGGCCGCATTCTGCGTCAAACTGCCGCATGATTAACGATTGCCGGCGGTCGCGGCGAGAGGCGGCGGAACCGGTCGCCTTTAGCCAATGATTAAGCCCACTGCGTTAGATTGCGCTGGGCGCTGCCCCTTCGGGCGGCCGGTTTGTGGAATATTTTGTGCAGCGCGAGCGTTAGTTCGCGGTCATCCTCGGAGTTGTCATGCGCATCGCCGTCATCGGCGCCGGTTATGTGGGCCTCGTGTCCGGCGCCTGCTTTTCCGAATTCGGCGTTCAGGTCACCTGTGTCGACAAGGATGTCGATAAGATCGCGCGTCTGGAGCGCGGGCAGGTTCCGATCTACGAGCCCGGCCTCGACCAGGTGGTCGAAGCCAACCGCCGCGCCGGGCGGCTCGCTTTCACCGGCGATCTTGCCGCCGCCGTGGCCGGGGCCGACGCGATCTTCATCGCGGTCGGCACACCGTCGCGGCGCGGCGACGGCCATGCCGATCTGAGCTATGTCTTCACCGCCGCCGAGGAGATCGCGGCCGCGCTCACCGGCTATGCCGTCATCGTCACCAAATCGACGGTGCCGGTCGGAACCGGGCGCCGCGTGGCCGAGACCATTCGCCGCTCCCGGCCCGACGCGTCGTTCGACGTCGTGTCCAATCCCGAATTCCTGCGCGAGGGCGCCGCGATCGAG
>JAATGI010000004.1 GCA_015654725.1 Rhodospirillales bacterium | reverse complement strand
CGCCGCGAACGGGGAGGCGCGCCCGCGCACGGCCCGTGGCTTGGGGCAGTCGCGATCGCTGCAGCGCTATCGCCAGCGTCGCCAAGCTGGGCGCAAAGCGGCGGTCCGGGCGATGCCACGCAAAACACCCAGACGGCGCAGGCCGCGCCAGCAACCACCGCGACCGACCCGCTCTCGGATTATTTCGCTAACTGGTTCGATCGCGTCGACCAGGCCCAATCCGAACAGCCGCATTGGATGACGCCAGTGGCGACCGTGACGCCACGACTGGAGGAAGAAATCCGCTACGACCAGTTCTTCGAGAGTCTCGGCGGCAAGGGCGGCACTCTCGATAATTACGATGGTGGCAAGGGCCTCGAACTGATTCCGTTCGACCCGGTCGAAGTCATTTTGGGGGTGCCGCCCTATGTCGACAAAAGGGTGCCGGGATCGGCGACGATCTCCGGCTTCAACGATTACCCCTTCATGCTGGTCAAATATCGGCTCCTGAGCGCCAACGAGCAGAACGGCAACTATATCCTAACGGTGTTCCTGCAAGGGAGCGCGCCGACCGGCATCGTGGCGCTCACCTCGAACAGCTACATGATCACGCCGACCATCGCGGGCGGCTTCGGTCTGGGCGATTTCGACGTGCAGATGACACTGGGCGAAAGCTTCCCGACCCAGCACACCGACACCGGCAATGTCGTGAGCTGGAATACCACCTTGCAGTACCGTTTGCTGAACGCGATCTGGCCCGAAATCGAGTTCAACTGGATGCACTTCTCGGGTGGCGAACGCGACGGATTGAGTCAGGCCTTCGTAACGCCGGGCGTTGTCTTCGGGCGTTTCCCGTTGTTCAGTCGCGTCAAGCTGATTGTAGGGGCGGGCTACCAATTTGCCGTGGATCCGTCGCCGACGATCCCGAAACCGTTGACGCCGATGTATCGCAGCAATTTCATCCTCACGACGCGGTTCGCTTTTTGACCGTGTTGGACGGCATACCAAAAGATTCTGCTCTTAGCGTAATTCGGGCTGGTTCTTGCGTAATTCCCGGAGCAAGGCGGCCTCGGTTTCGAGGCCGCCCTTTTCTTTCAGCGCCGCGTGAAAATCGCTCAGCATGCGGCTTCCGTCGGCATCTTTCGGCAGCGCGCGAACCGTGTCGATCCAGGCGCGAACCGCCGCCTTGTCGGCCGGACCGGCGCACAGCCGCTCGGTGATCGCGATCAGTTCCTGGACCAGCGCCGGTTGGATGAGACGTTCGGGATCCATCCAGTTCCCCGGCCCCAGGCAATCGACCGCGTTGCCGTTCGCGCGGACGAAAGCGAGCATGTTAACCAGCGCAGCGAGTTCGGTCTTCGATTTGCCAGGGTTGAACACGGCCCAGGGAAAATCCTGCCTGGCCTTGCGGAAGTCCTGCCAACCGCGTTCCGGCCGCCGATTCTTGCCGGCGGCGAACATTTCCATCAACAGCGGAATCCGCGCCAGTTCATTGAGCGCCGACGCCGCCAGCAGCGCGGCGCTGGCATGACGCTTGGCATGAAACAGGAGGCGCGCATCGCGCGCCAGCCGCTGCGCGTTCGCCTGCAACAGCAGAATGCCGGCCTCGGCGGCGTCCGCGGCTAGGGGGCCGGCAAATCGCTGGATGCTCACGCTGTTTCCGACCGGCATCGCGGTGCCCGTGAATTCGGCGCGCCGACGAATACCAACCATGGATTCGCTCGGTACGCGCCCACCCATCATGGCGGGACGCCGACGCGGCCCGTATTAAAACTAAATTTAATCGGCGGCCACACCGCCGGACGATTCCATCACCGGCGACTCCGCGCGGCAGACGATGGCAAACACGCATCCCGGCGCCGCGTCGCTCAACTCGACGCGGAAGCGGTGCAATCTGGCGATCGCCGCGACCAGACTCAGGCCGAGGCCGCTACCCTCGACGCGCCGGCTCTTGTCGAGGCGGTAGAAGCGGTCGAACACCCGCTCGCGTTCCTCCACCGGAATGCCTGGTCCGTTGTCGGCGACGTGCACCGTGGGTCCGAGGGGGCCGTTGGCGGCGGTCACGGTGACTCGGCCTCCGGCCGGGGTGAATTTGATCGCGTTCTGAACCAGATTGGCGATCGCTTCCAGCAACAATCCGCGGTCGGCCCGGACTGCCAGGCCGGCTTCGATCCGGTATCGGAACTCGATTGCCTTCTCGTCCGCGAGCGGCTGATAGATCTGGCTAACTTCCTCGGCAAGGGCGCCGAGATCGAAATCCGTCATGCCCTCGCGGCGCCGGCCCGCCTCGATCTCACCGATGCGCAACAGCGTCGTGATGACGCCGATCGCCTGATCGAGATCGGCGATCGCGGAATCGACGGTGTCGCGCAGCTCGGCATGCGAGCCCGCGGCTTCCCGGCTACGCTCCAGCCGCGCGCGCAACCGCGCCAGCGGCGTTCGCAGATCGTGCGCGATGTTGTTGCCCGCCTCCTTGACGTTGTCCAAGAGCCGGCCGATCTCGTCGAGCATCAGATTGACGCTGCTGGCGAGCCGGTCGAAATCGTCGTCCGTGCCGCGGGTCGGCAGCCGTTCCGTGAGATCGCCGAACAAAATGCGCTCGGCCGATCGGTGAACCGACTTGACGCGCTGCTGCGCCCGCCAGCTGACGAAGGCGCCGGCGGCGATCGCCAGCAGCATCGTCGGGATGACGCCGAGTTCCAACGCGCGCAAGACGCTATCGCCGAGCGTCTGCACGGCCTCGACGTTGCGCCCGATGACAAGAACGCCGCCGGATGGCAGCAACCGGGCCACCGCGCGTGCTGATTCCGTGTCGTTTCGCTCGTCGACGGCGAGAAAGAATTTGACCGCATGCGCCTTGCCGTCGAGCGGCAACCCTTCCGGTAACGCATCGAGATTGCCCGCGAGCCGGCGCCCCGAGCCGTCGAACAACGCGGCATAGGTGATCCGGTGAAGATCGCCGGTGATGCGCAGCGAAACCGCTTGGTAAATTTCGGCGGACGATTCTTGTCCAATGACGCGCGCATCCTCGATCAGAAAGCGGTCGATGCGGTTGGTCTCGTGCACCGCCGTCTGCCAATAAATGAAGGCGAACAGGATCGCCGCCGAAACGGCAAAGATCACCGCGAAGGATGCCGCCAAGCGGAATGTCGACGTCCGAAGGAAATCGGGAAGACGCACGATCCAATCCTGGACTGACATCTTAACAAAGCGCCGGGTTAATTGCCGCTGCTCCTTGGCGGGCATCGCCCGCCCGAGATCGCCGACCCGACCCGCGCCGCCGCCAATTTTAAAAGATATTTTAATTTTAAGGCACGGGCAGATCAAATACTAGGTGAAACGATGACTGTAAAGAATGAAGCTGTAACAAAACTTTCACAATTAAAAGCTTTCATTATTGGGGTGTAACAAAAATTTAACATAAGAATTATTTGTACGCCTTGCGAGTCACCGCAGGGGACGGGGATGGTTGCACCGAGAATCCATGATTTAGCGGAGGGGAGAAGAATCGTGATCAGGGTCAGAACTTCAAGCGGGAGGCGGCCGCGATTCCGGCGCGCGCGGTGGGCGTTGGTGTTGTTGGGCGCGACCGGCATGGCGATCCCCGTGGCGGCTGCCCACGCCGCCGACAACGACGCGACGATTCAGGCGCTGCAAAACCAAATTCAGGGCATGCAGTCGACCTACCAAACGCAGATGCAGCAATTACAACAGCAGTTGAACGATTTGAAGGAGCAGCAGCGGCAGCAAGGCGAGCAAGCCGAAGTGGTCCGTCAACAAGCCGCAGACGCCCAGGCGGAAGTGAAAAAAGCGTCTGACAGTGCTTGGCCCGGGAAAATGTCGATCGGCGGCTTCAATTTGCAGTGGGGCGGCTTCATTGAATCGGCGGGCATTTTCCGCAGTGGCAACCAAACCGCCGATGTCGGCAGCAGTTTCAGTACCGGCATTCCCTTTAGCGCGAATATTAACGATCACACCTCCGAATTCCGCCAGAGCGCGCGTCAAAGTCGGTTGTCACTGTTGACGACCGACGAACCCGACAAAGATACCAAGCTCACCTCCTATTTCGAGACGGACTTCTTGGGCGCGGCACCGACCGCGAATTCGAACGAGAGCAACAGCTATAATTTGCGCATCCGACAGGCCTTTGCCGAATATGACCGCTCGGATCTGGGCTTTTCGCTCGTCGGCGGTCAGGCCTGGAGCTTGGCAACGCTCGATACCTCGGGTCTCTACCCCCGCCGCGAAGCCGTGCCGCTGACGATCGACGCGCAGTATAACGTCGGCTTCAACTGGATGCGGGTGCCGCAGATTCGTCTCGTCGAGAATTTTGCGCCCGGTCTCTGGGGCGCGATTTCGTTCGAAAATCCGGCGGCGTTGACGTATGGCGGCGCCAACAGCGTATCCGGCGTCAAGACTGGCAATCCCGGTATTGGCGGCGGACTTCTCAATAACGGCGGCTCGACCGACTCAGGAGGATATTCCGGAACCAGCTACACCTTCGATGTCATACCCGACATAATCGCCAAGATCGCCTATGAACCGGGCTGGGGCCACTACGAGCTGTATGGCTTGGCGCGGGAATTCCGCACCATCAATACGACGCCCGCAATCTCGGCCGTTGGCGGGTCGCAGCCCACGAGTTTTGGAGGCGGGATCGGCGCCGGCATGGTTCTGCCGGTGGTGCCGAAGATGGTCGATTTCGGCGGCAATATTCTCGCCGGTTACGGCGTCGGCAAATATGCTTCGGGCCAGTTGCCCGATTTCACAATCAATCCGACCACGGGCGCGCCGGTGCCGATTCCCGAAGTCGAGGCCATGGTCGGAGTCATCGGCCATCCGACTCCGGTCCTAGACCTATATGGTTATTTCGGCGTCGAGGAGGCGGAGAAAACATCCTTCCAGACGGGGGCCACCGCATATGGCTACGGCAATCCCAATTATACCAACGCGGGGTGCCTGTTCGGTAACGAGGGAACGTCGACCGGCTATTTGGGGAGCAGCGTCACCACGACCGGGATCGGCTGCAACATCCGGCAGCTGTACCAGCCGCAAGTGGGCTTCTGGTGGAAATTGTTTAAGGGCAAATGGGGTATGATGGAGTTGGGCGCGTCCTATTCCTATGTCCATGTCAGCACGTTTGCCGGCACTCACGGCGCTCCAAGCACCAGCGATAACATCGTCATGGCCAGCTTCCGCTATTATCCGTTCTAGGGTCGGGACCCATAAAAGGGATTCCGTTTTGCCGCGAATTTTGATTCAAGATCTCCGACGGGAGATCGGTGATGGATCGGGATTATTTTTGGCTGACCGACAATCAGTTTGCACGTCTTGAGCCGCATCTTCCGACT
>JAATGI010000296.1 GCA_015654725.1 Rhodospirillales bacterium | reverse complement strand
GCCCGGCGCTGTTCGCCGCGGCGCGGTTCCTCGCCGATCCCGCGGCGGCGCTCGGCGGCGCGGCGCCGGTGGGCGTGATTTGGCCCAACAACCGCGACATCGCCGAACTCGAACCATATCTCGGCAAGCTTGCCGCCATCGCGCTGGTGTTTCCGAGCTTCCGCGACGGCCGCGCCTACAGCCAGGCGCGGCGATTGCGCGAGCGCCTCGGCTATCGCGGCGAGATTCGCGCCACGGGCCAGGTATTGCGCGATCAATTTCTTTTCATGCTGCGCGCCGGCTTCGACGCGTTCGAAGTCGCTAAGGACAAGGACGCGGACGCCTTTCCCGAAGCGGTCCATCGCTATACGCGCTTTTATCAGGCCAGCGTCGATCGACGGCCGGTAATCGCGCGGGACCGGCAAGCGGGCGAGGAACATGCCGCGCCATCGCGCGCCCGTGCCGTGTCGTAACCGAGAGGGCAACTTATGAATCTCGATCTCAGCGGCAAGACCGCGCTCGTGACCGCCTCGACGGCGGGCATCGGCTTCGCCATCGCCAAGGGCTTGGCCGAGCAGGGCGCGCTGGTGTGGGTGAACGGCCGCACGCAAGCGCGCGTCGCCGCCGCGCTCGACAAGATCGCGAGCGCGGTGCCGAAGGCGCAATTGAAGGGCGTCGCCGGCGATCTCGCCACCGCCGAGGGGGCGCGCGCGGTTATCGCGGCGGTCCCGTCGGTCGATATCCTGGTCAACAATCTCGGCGGGCTCGGCGGCATCATGAAGCCGTTCGACAAGCTCGAGGACGCCGATTGGCACACCATCTTCGAGGTCAATGTCGTCAGCGCGGTGCGTTTGACGCAAGTCTATCTGCCGAAGATGCGCGACAAGAATTGGGGGCGCCTCGTCTATATTTCGAGCGAATCCGGCGTGCAGATTCCGCCCGAGATGATTCCCTACGGCGTCGCCAAGGCGGGCGTGATCGCGCTGGCGCGCGGCGTCGCGGAAACGCTGGTCGGTACCGGCGTCACGGCGAATTCCGTGCTGCCCGGCCCGACGTTAAGCGAGGTGTTCGACCGCATGGCCGAGCGGCTCGGCAAGCCGCGCGAGGAGATCGCCAAGGAATGGATCGAAAAGCGGCGCTCGACCTCGCTCATTTGGCGCTTCACCTCGACCGATGAAGTCGCCAACATGGTGGTCTATGTATGCAGCGAGGCCGCATCGGGAACGCACGGCGCCAATCTGCGCGTCGAAGGCGGCGTGATCAAAAGCGCGTTCTGACGAAGTTTGCAGTTGTCAGTTTTCAGTTAAAAACTTTGCCGACGACTGATAACTGGCGACCGATAACCGACAACTCAGGGGATTCAAATGGCCAAGATTCCGCATGCTCTTCACGAACACATCAACACCGCGTTTCCGGTGAATGTCGCGCTGATTGCGACCGTGCTGCCGAACGGCTACGCGCAGGTCACGGCGCGCGGCAGCACCATGGTGTTCGACGATCACCACATCGCGCTGTGGGAACGCGGCCGCGGCTCCACCAACGCCAATCTCAAGGACGGCAGCAAGGTCACAGTATTTTTCCGCAAGTCCGAGCTGCGGGCGAGCGGCGTGCTGCCCAAGGGCGGCATCGCGCGCTTCTACGGCGTCGCCAAAATCCACAAATCCGGCCCGATCTACGACCAGGTTTGGGAAAAGCTGATCCAGCCGGAGAAGAACGGCGACCCGGAGAAAAAGGGCTATGCCGTGTTGATCGAGATCGAGCGCGCCGAGGATTTGACCGGCGATTCGCTGAAAACCGAGTAAGCGCGCTGCGCCGGCGCCGTTACTGCCGGTTCGATTGAGACCCCTGAATCGGCGATAGGAAATCCGCGTTCGCCGTGCCGGTTAGGTCGATGCCCATGGCGTCGACAAAGGCACGGCGCACTTCTGCGGGCTGCCCGGTCTGAAAGACATAGTCGCGCAACTGGCCCGAAAACACCGGATGCTTGACGAGCTGCGCCAACGGAAGGCCGTCGACATAGTTGCCGCGATAGGCGATCGGCAGTTCGACGCATTCATTGAGCTTGGGGTCGCGGACCAGGCCTTTCGGATCTTTGCCTTGCGCCACCAGTTCCAGATCCTCGAAGAAGCGGCGGCGCAGCAGCGCCACCCCCTTGTCGCTGGCGGCGAGATTTTCCTTGCCGCGGTCGGCGACGGTGCCTTGCCCGACCCAGGCGATGAAATCCTGATTCATCACATGGCTATCGATCCAGCGGCCGGTCTTGGGGTCCTTAATCGGGCCCTGCCAGGTCGGGATGCGGTTCTGGACATAAGGTTCGCGTTCCTTGGGCACGCGATTGAAGGCCCAGGTGATCGAGAAGGTGTTCTCGTCGTCGATCGGCACGCGCCATTCGAAATGCTCGCGGGTGAACAGGCAATTCGGCCACAGGCAGACGCGGCCCACGGTCCATAACGGGTCCTTGTCGTTGGTGTCTTCCTTGATGCGCTTATAGGTGAAGCCGTAATCGAACTCCTCGAAATCGACCTTCACGTGGCGCGGGCTGTAGGGGCCGAGCTGGTTGTGGAGCCGCATGCCCCAGTTCAGATGCATCCATTCGAAATGCACCGGATCGATCGAGTTTTCCTGGCACTGGAACCAGTTGCAGGGAATCTCGGCGGTCACGATCTGGACGAAGCCGTTCTTCCAGGTGAAGGGCTCCCAATTCGGCACCAGCGGCGCCGGCGCCGGCCCGAGATAGGCCCACAACATGCCGGCCCGTTCCTCGACCTTATAGGCCTTGATTTTGATGCGATCCTTTAGGCGCGCGTCGGGATGTGCCATGTCTTCGTAGGGTTGCGCGAGGCAGTTGCCCTTCTCGTCGTAAAGCCAGCCGTGATAATTGCATCGCAGGCCGCATTCCTCGACGAAGCCATAGGAGAGATCGGCGCGGCGATGGCAGCAATGCCGGTCGATCAACCCGTAGGTGCCGTTCAAATCCTTGTAGAGCACGAGGTCCTCGCCCATCAGCCGCACCGGCTTGACGCGCTTGGTCTCGTCATCGAACTCGCTGGCGCCGGCGATCGGCATCCAATAACGGCGCAATAGCTCGCCCATCGGCGTGCCGGGGCCGGTTTGGGTGATCAGTCGGTTCTTGGCTTCATCCAACATGCGGGCGTCCCTGTTTTTCGATCCATGTTTGTCGTTGCCGATTTTGTCTTATTTCGCGGTCGCCGAATAGACGCCGTCCCAGTCGGGCGGCGGCGGATCGGCCTCGAATTCGCGGATCCGGTGTTCGTACAACGCATAGAAGGGCAGCATCAATTCCGGCGCCTCGCCGCGGCAAGCCGTCAGCAGCTCGTGGGCCCGGCGCCAGCCGCGCGCGCGATAGGCCGCGATCATGGCGTCGTGATTGGCCTTGAGCGTGACGAAGGCGGGATTGGCGCCCACCGTCTCGTCGCCCACCAGCGCGTAAATCCGCACCGGCCGGGTCTTGCCCTTGACCAGGATGAAGTCGAGCTCGAGCAGCGCCAGTTGCGGCACTTCGGCCGCCGCGTTTTCGCCGACCACGACATCGACGCCATAGGTTTTGCTTTGGCCTTCGATGCGCGAGCAAAGATTCACTTCGTCGCCCAACACCGAATAATTGAAGCGCTGGGTCGTGCCCATGTTGCCGACACAGGCCTCGCCGGTATTGACGCCGATGCCGACGCGGACCGGATGGAAGGTTTTCTTTTCCGCCTCGGCCTCCGCGCGCAAGCCCTCGTTGAGCTTCACCAGTTCGGCGCGCATCGCCAAGGCGGCGCGGCAGCCATGTTCGGAATGCGCCGGATCGTCCATCGGCGCGTTCCAGAACGCCATGATCGCATCGCCCATGTATTTGTCGATGGTGCCGCCGGCGGCGAGGATGGCGTCGCTCATCGGCGTCATGAAGCGATTGACGAATTGCGTCAGGCCGTGGGCGTCGAACCGCTCCGACAGCGCGGTGAAATTGCGGATGTCGCAAAACATCAGCGTCAGCACCCGCATCTCGCCGCCGAGCTTGAGCTGACTTGGGTCGTTGGCGAGCCGTTTCACCAATTGCGGATTGAGATAGCGCGCGAAGGCCAATTGGATGAATTCGCGCTGGCGCCGCGCTTGGCGGCCGGTGATGGCGTCGGTGCCCCACAGCGCCAGGAGGAAGCCGATGCTCGGCTCCAACAGCGGCACCATGATCCCGGTGTAATAGGTCGCGGCGAAGCCGGCGGTCCACAATACCAGCAGCACGGCGGCGCCGAGCGCCAGATAGAAGACCAAGCCGCGATGCAGGAGCCCGAAGCCGGCGCCGATCGCCGCCATCAGCAGCACCAGCGCCGCGTCGCCCCAGAATCCCAGCTCGTGCGCGCGTTTGCCGGACAGGAGCTGCGCCACCTCGTTGGCGTGAATCTCGACGCCGGGCAAATTCCCCTTCAGGCCGCGATAGACCACGGAAAACGGCGTGCGGTGGCGGTCGGTGAGCGTCACCACCTCGCCGATCAGCACGATTTTGTCCCGCAGCCATGCCGCGGGCAGCAGCGCCGCCGCTTGGGCGGGAAACATCCGGAACGGCGTCGTGTCGAGGTCGGGCCGGCCGTGCCAGACGATCTCGCGCCGCACCGGCTCGGTGGCGGTGCCGGCGGCCTGCGCCAGCGCGCGGGCCAGTCCGGTCGTGTAGCTGCCGTCGGGATTGACGCTGCCGGGATAGATCCAACGCACCGTTCCGTCCACCGGATCGACGGTGAATTCCGCGCGCGCCCGGAGCTGCGGCGGCACGAACGCGTCCAGGTATTTCTGCTGATCCGCATCCACGATCTGAGGGTTGTCGGTATACGACACGAATAGCGGCGTCTTCAGCGCCGCCATGGTGTCCTTCAAGAGCGCGTCCTTCGCCGGCTCTGTCGGCTGGTCGAACAGGACGTCGAGGCCGATGACGCGCGGATGGCGCTGCTCGAGCGTCAGCAGAAGCTTGGCCAGGAATTCGCGATCGACGGGCGAGCGATATGGGAACTGCGCGAGCGTGTCTTCCGTCACCTCGATGATGACGACGTTGGGGTCCTGCGGCTCGGGCGGCAGGAAGGTGGCGACGCGGATGTCCTGAACGATGCGCTCGACCTGCGACAGGACCGCGATATTGCGGGAGGCGAGGATGGCGAAGGCCGCAGACACGACCGTCACCGCGGCGAAAATCAACAGGGCGCGCTTATTCGGCGTCATGAGTGGTTTCGTCCGGGCGGCCCCGGCGCCGCGCCGTCAGCGGGCGGCTTGCACCAGCGCCTTCACCTGGGGCTCGCAACCCGCCTCGATCATCCAGGCGCCGCGCATGGCGTCGTTCTTCAGCGCCGCCGGGATCATGATCAGCGTGATCGCGGTTTCCTTGTCGCCGACGCGGACGATATAGGTCGCGCGCGAGCGCAGCGGCACCGCGCTCGGGATCACGAGCCGGTCGTCATTTTGCGTCCATTCCGCGCGGGCCAGCCAACTGCGGTCGTAAGGCGCGATGGTGACGGAAACCGCGCCTCCGCCGCCCTGCCGCCAGAACGTGATGGGCGAGTTTTCGGGCAAGCAGCGGTTGCCGTCATGGGTGACGTCGATCAGCCACGGCTCGGGCGGCACCACGTCTTCTTGCGCGCCGCGCACCACGCCGAGCTCCGTGCTGCCCTCGAGTTCCTGCGTCACCAAGGTATTCAGCGCCGCTTTGACGTCGACGGTCGAGCTGCTCGTGTCGGGCGCCGGCGCAGCGTCGCTGGGTCCGCGCAATTTGATGATCTTGCCGTCGGGGCCGATCAGGGTGACGACTTGATCGTCCCGAAGCGCCAGCGGCTTCAAGCCATCGACGATGGCGCCGGGCTTCAGGTCGATGCCTCTGGCCTCGACCACGACGAGATCGGCGGCCACGGCATGGGCGCCGCCGCCGATGAGCGCGGTCAAGGCCAAGGCGGCCGCCGCGAGAGAAATTCTCGATGTCATTGCTGCGCCTCATGGGTTGAGAGCGAGGTCTGATGCGATTTTATCGCCGCTGCCGCGCGATCGCCGTCCCCGATCACTGTGAAGGCCGCCCAGAAGAATGGATTGGCGGTCGCGGGCTGATCGATCAGCGCGAGCTGCGCGCCGCGCAGCGCCTCGGCGGTGCCGCCGTCGCCGAGCCGCTGGAACATGCCGGTCATGAGCGCCACGGTCGCGGTCGACGGCACTTGCCAATGGGTCGCGACCAGGGTGCGCGCGCCGGCGTAGAAAAAGGCCTGGGCCACGCCTGATAGGGCCTCGCCGCCGAACTGGGTTCCGGTCGCCGCCGTGTTGCAGGCCGACAATACCACGAGATCGGCGTTGAGCTGCAAACCGGCGATTTCGCTGGCCTCGAGCGAGCCGTCATCGGCCTTGGACGTCGCGGGCGTCGTCGGCGGCGACAGCGCCAACGCCGGCTGGGTCTGGCACGACAGTTCGCCCGGCAACAGGCCGTGGGTGGCGAAATAGATCACTCGGAATTGGTCGAGCGGCTCGCCGCGGAACGCGGCCTCGGTGGCACCGGCGCCGAGCAGAATGGCGTCGCCCGTGCCGCCGAGCGATTGCGCCACCGCGCGAACCTCGCCCGCGGTCTCGGGCAGCGGCGCCAACGCGCGCAGCAGTTCGGGTGGGATCGGCCCGTCGCCGCGGCAGGTATGCGACAGCACGTTCATGCCGCTGCCCGCTGGCGACCCGGCGGCGGCACCCTGGAAATCGGGATTGCCGATGCCGAGAAACGGCCGGTTCGCTCGATCGCCGGCCTGGCGGTCGCGCAAGGTGACGAAGGCGCGAACCGACGGCGCCTCGCTCGTGGCGTAGCGCCGCACCAGCCAGGCGCCATGGCCGTAATCGCGGGCGCCGGCCGCGGGCCGCTCGGTAACGAGCAGTGCCACCGGCAAGCTCGCCAGCGCGCTGCTCGGTACCACGATCAAGTCCCTGACGCCCGCGAGCCCGCTCTCGACCGGCCCGAACAGGGTCCGGTAGAGCTGGTAGGCGTCGGTCATGTCGAAATCCTCGACCCGGCCGCCGCGCGCGTCGAGCGCCCGGCGCAGCTCGCGGACCTCGGCGGCGAGCGTGCCGTCGTTGACGGCGAGGGGGCGGGCGATGAAATTATCCGGCGTGACCAGCACCGCCGCGGCGCTGTCGCGCCCGAATTCGAACAGCACCACCGCCTCGCCGGGGCGGAGCCGCTTTTGCAGATCGGGAAGCTCGACCGCGCTCGGGCTCGCAAGCCCGTAATAGGCGGGGAATTCCTTCTGGATTTGCTGGGACAGCGCGTCGCGGGTGGCGCCTTCGGCGTTCACCTCTTGCAGCAGCGCCGCCTCCTTTTCGCCGCTGCGCTGGTCCTGCGACAGCGAGGATTCGTAGGCGAGCTGAAGCCGCGCCAAATCGCGTTTGCGTTCCGCCAGTTGCAGATTGCCCACCAGCTTGGCGATGGCGGGGTCGCCGGCGGCGAGCCGCGCCGAGGCGCGTTCGATGGTTTGATCGGTGACGCCGACCGACATCAGTTGCACCGCGCGGAACACGGTGGCCTGCAACGCGGCGCGCCGGGCCGGCTGCTGTTCCATGAGCGCGTTCGCCGCCACGATCAGCGGCGCCAATTGATCGAACACCACGAGCGAGCGCGCGACCTCGTCCTGCTCCAGGATCTTGAGCCCGAAATCGTAAGCGCGAAGCGCCTCGTCATAAAGCTTGTCGGCGGTATAGACCTTGCCGACGGCGAGCAGCGTCAGCGCCGTCGGCGCCGAGCTGCCGAACAATCGTTCCTGGAAAATCAGCGCGCCGCGAAGGCTTTCCTCGGCCTCGCGCAAGCGCCCCTGGGCGGCGAAGATTTCGCCCAGCGTGGTCAGGATTTCCGGACCCCACCAGGGCGGCAGCCCTTGCTGATCGCCGACGATGCCGAGCGCCTCCCGCGCCGCGGCTTCGGCATAGGCGAACTCGCCGGTGCGGAGCGCCATCGCGGCGTCGAGATTGAGCGTATGCGCCAACTCGCCGCGCAGCGCCGAGCGGGCGCCTTCGTCGTAGCTGCCGCTGCTCAATTGCTCGACATCGGGCGTGTTGGAGGCGAGCATGTCGCGCCACATGACGGTGGCGGCGCGGGCATAACGCGCGGCGTCCTGGAATTTGCCGGCGTTGGCGGCGTCGAAGCCTTGATATTCGAGCTGCCGCGCGCGATAGACCGGATTGTCCGCGGCCTCGATGATCGGATCGGCGCGGCGGAACAAGGCGGCGGCCTCATCGGTCCGGCCCTGATTGCTGACTTCGAGCGCCAGATTGAGCAGCGAGGTGCCGACGCCGATGGTGTTTGGGCCGAAGGCTCGTTCCTGGATGTCGAGCGCCTGGCGATAGGAATCCTCGGCGGCGCGGAAATTCTTGCGGCTGTTATAGAGGCGCGCGGTTTCGACGAGATCGCCATAGCGGTCGAAATCGGCGCTGCCGACCGCCTGAATCTTGCCGCCGAGCGCGGCTTCGACCAGCTTCCGTCCCGCTTCGGGGCCGCCGAACGCGGCCGCGCCGCCGGTGCCCGAATAGCCGGCCATCTCCGCCATGGTGGTTTCCAGGACCGGAAATAGCGACGGCAATCCCTCGGCCTGCACCAGATACTGGCCGATGCCCGCGATCACCAGGAGTTGCGGCCATTCCCCGTCCAGCAGCGCGCAAGAGCGAATCTGCAATTCGATGCCGTCGGCGGTCTTGGTCCAGCTCCCCGGCTTGCACACCATCCGGGCCGAGGCATCGCGGCCGGCGGGCGCCAGCGCCGCCGCCTTTTCCAAGGCGGCATGCCGCGCCTCTGGGGCGTCGGGGAGGTTGAGCGGCTTGAGAACCGCCGCCACCGCGCCGACCGGCCGCGCGGTGGTGCCGCACACGATATAGACGGGCTTGGGCGCGTTGGGATCGGGCGCGATGTCGTCGCGCGCGACCGCGTGGCACGATCCGCCGGCGCCGTCGCTCATGCCGGGGGCCGGGGCGTCGGCGCGCGCGTCCATGCCGCCCGCGACCAGCACGGCAAGGGCGATCAAGACGGCCGGCAACCGTTCGGTTATTACCATAGCGCGTTGTTCCCCGAGGCCGAGTAGTTGAAGCTGATGCCCGGCACGCCCAGGCGGGGCAGGGTCGGAATCAGCATTTGATCGAGATACGCCGCGACCACGCGCGTCACCCGCGGCGGCTGCGCGGTCGCGTTCTGGGCCGACTGGACCGGCGGCGGGTTGGCGTAGGCGGAAATGTCCGGATCCGAGTTAGACACGTCGCCCGACGCCGAGGGGCTGATGTCGGAGAAGATCGTCGAGCCGGTATCGGTGCCCGACGTCGTGCCGGTGCTGGACGAACCGGTGGTGCCGGTATCGGACGAGCCGGTGGTGCCGGACCCCTGGTAAGTGCCGGTCGGTGGCGTCTCCGGATTATTGTTGGTGTTGTTGTCCGGCTGCGTTCCCGCCACCCCGCTGTTGGTCCCGCCGCCGGAATTCGAACCCGACGAGCCGTCGGCAAAGCCGTTGATGGTGCAGGGGCTGCAGCCCTGGTTCGGCGTGACAAAGGGAGCCGCGCCGCTGCCGCCGGCGCCGTTGACGGTGCCGGTCAGGTCGGAGCTCCCGGCATTGATATCGAGGAAGTCTCCAGTGCCGAGACCGACGCTGCCATCGACCGTGCCTGACGTTCCGGCGTTCAGCGTCAGCATCGGATCGAGGCTGGGGTCGCCGGTATTAATCGAGGCGAGCGTGATGGTGGCGCCGTCCGGATCCTTGCCGCCGTCAGTGGTGTCGACGGCGATGTCGGTCGCGAACACCAGCGCGCCGTCCAGGGTCACCGGTTGCCCGCCGGTCGTGACGTTCGCGCCGGTGCCGAAATCGATGGTCGCGGCGGCAATGGTGACGGAACCGAACCCGTTGGGGGGCGAATTGCCGCCGACCGCGCCATTCAGCGTCACGGTCCCGCCGGTGCCGCCGTTGAGGATCAGATTTTGTCCGCCCAGCGCATCGACCGTGCCGTTCAAGGTGATGTCGGCGCCGAGCGGGTCGGCGTTTTGCGCCGTGGTATCGATCTTCAACTCGGCGGCTTCGCCGGAAATGACGATCGGGCCGGTGATATCGACCGCGTCGCCGGCCGTGTGCATCACGCCATAGGTACTGATGCCGCCGGTGCCGGTCAGCGCGATCGCGCCGAGCGCGTTGGTGTCGCCGAGATCGTCATGCACTTCGAGGGTGCTATTGCCGGCATTGACGGTGAGCGCGCGGGGCGTCGCGGTGGCATCGCTGTTGATTTCGCCGATCAACGTGACCGGCGCGCCGGTGCCGGCCCCTGACGCGGTGCTGTCGATGGTGATGCCGGCGGTGAGCGTGATGCTGTCGTTGGCCGAGCCGCCGGTGAGGGAACCGACGGTGATGGCCCCGTTATTCGTGGTGATGTTGGCGCCCAGCGAGATAGTGCCACCGGCAATACTCACCGCGCCGAGTGGCGTGCCGCCGCCGATAACCCCGGCGGCGGTGCTGGTCACGTTGTTGGCGCCGGCATTGATCGTGAAGGACT
>JAATGI010000221.1 GCA_015654725.1 Rhodospirillales bacterium | reverse complement strand
TGCCGATCTCGGCGCCCATGCCGAACTCGCCGCCATCGGCGAACTGGGTCGAGGCGTTCCAAAGCACAATGGCGCTATCGACGCGGTCGAGGAAATTTTCGGCGGCGCCGCGGTCTTCGGTGACGATGGCGTCGGTGTGATGCGAGCCGTAACGATTGACATGCGCGATCGCCTCATCGATGCCGTCGACGACGCGCACCGCCAAGATGGCATCGAGAAACTCAGTGTACCAATCCTGTTCGCTCGCCGGCTTTGCCGCGGGATCGAGGGCGCGCACAAAACCATCGCCGCGAATCTCGCAGCCGGCGGCGTGCAGATCGGCCAGGATCGGCGGCAGGACCGCCGCGGCAATATCGCGATCGACCAGAAGCGTTTCGGCGGCGCCGCACACGCCGGTGCGGCGCATCTTGGCGTTCATGACGATGCGGCGTGCTTTCTCCGGATCGACAATGCCACCGATATAGACATGACAATTGCCTTCGAGATGGGCGATCACGGGCATGAGCGATTCGCGTTGTACCCGCTCGATCAGCGATTTGCCGCCGCGCGGTACGATGATGTCGATGAACTCGCTCATCCGCAGCATCACTCCCACCGCCTCGCGGTCGCGGCTCGGCACCAGCTGCACCGCGTCTTCCGGCAGTCCGGCTTCGCCGATGCCTCGGCGAATGCTCGCGGCAATGGCACGCGAGGAATGAAAACTTTCCGAGCCGCCGCGCAGGATTGCCGCGTTGCCGGCACGCAACGCCACCCCCCCCGCATCCGCGGTGACATTGGGGCGCGACTCATAAATGATCCCGATCACGCCCAACGGAATCCGGACGCGCGCGATGTCTAAGCCATTGGACCGCGTCCAGCGCGCGAGCTCGGTACCAACGGGATCGGGCAGCGCCGCCACGTCCTCAAGGCCCTTGGCCATGCCCTCGACGCGCTTGTCGTCGAGCAAGAGCCGGTCGGTCATGGCGTTGGACAGCGACTTGGCCTCCGCCAGGTCGCGCTGGTTGGCAGCGAGGATTGCCGGCTTGTCGGCACGGATCGCGGCGGCGGCGTTGACCAAAGCCTGGGTCTTGCGCGCGGGATCGGTGCGCGCCATCGACGACGCCGCTTCGCGCGCGGCGGCGCCGAGCTTGCGCATCTCGGCCTCAAGATCGGACTTGGTTTTTTCCAATATCGTCACGACACCACCAGATCGTCGCGATGAATCATTTCGTCACGCCCACGGTAGCCGAGGATGGCTTCGATTTCACCGCTTTTATGGCCGGCGATGGCGCGCGCATCGGCACTCGAATAGGCGCTCAAGCCCCGCGCGATCTCGATTCCGGCCTTGCTCCGCACCACGACTGGATCCCCGCGCTCGAACTCGCCCTCGACCTGGGCGACGCCAGCCGGCAGCAGGCTGGTGCCGCGCCGCAGGGCCTTTTCGGCGCCGTCATCGACAGTGAGAATGCCGGCGGGATGAAGCATACCCCCGATCCAGCGCTTGCGCGCGGTACGCGGCTCGGAGGAAGGCAGGAACCAAGTGCAGCGCGCGCCCTCCTCGATCTGCTTCAAGGGGTGAAGCGGCTCGCCTTTGGCGATGACCATGCGGCAGCCGGCGCCCATGGCGATGCGCGCGGCCGCGAGCTTGGTAACCATCCCGCCCGAGCTGTAGCCCGCAGGCGCCACGCCCGCCATCGCCTCGATCTCGGCATTGAGGTCGCGCACCTCGCCGACGTGGCGCGCGGCGCCGTCGCGGCGCGGATCGGCGGTGTAAAGCCCGTCGATATCGGACAGCAGCACCAGCGTGTCGGCGCTGATCATCTGCGCCACGCGCGCCGCGAGCCGGTCATTGTCGCCGAAGCGAATCTCGGAGGTCGCCACCGTGTCGTTTTCGTTGATGACGGGCACCGCGCCGAGGCCGAGCAGGGTTTCAAGCGTCGCCCGCGCGTTTAAGTGACGGCGGCGTTCCTCGGTATCCTCGGGGGTGAGAAGAATCTGCGCGACGTTGACGCCGTGTTTGGCGAGCGCTTCCTGATAGGCGTGGGCGAGGCGGATTTGTCCCGCCGCCGCCGCTGCTTGCTTCTCTTCGAGCCTGAGCGCGCGAGCGCCGAGGCCGAGCTGCAAGCGCCCCGCCGCGATCGCCCCGGAGGACACGATCAAGAGTTCCTGGCCGCGCTTGCGGCCGCGCACGATATCCTCGGCGAGCGCCTCGAGCCAGGCGCGGCGAATCTCCCCGCCCTCCTCCACGAGAAGCGCCGAGCCGATCTTGACGATCAGCCGGCGCGCGGATTCGAGCGAAGCCGTCACGTCGCCGCCACGGCTTCATGCCGCGCCTCTTGCACGATCGCATAAAGCCGCGCCAGCGCCGCCGCCACGCCCGCGCCGGTGCCACCCGAAAGGTTCAGCACCTCGCGCTTGCTCGCGCGCTTGAGCTTGCGGCGCTTCTCGGCGAGCTCGTCTTCCGGCACCGCGTCGATCTTGTTGAGGCCGATGATCTCGATCTTGTCGGCGAGACCGTGGCCGTAGCGATCGAGTTCGCGCCGCACCGCGCGCCAATGCGCGACAACGTCCGCCTCGGTGGCATCGACGAGGTGAAAGATCGCGGCGCAGCGTTCGAGATGGCCGAGGAAACGATGGCCCAGTCCGGCGCCTTCGCTCGCCCCTTCGATCAGGCCGGGGAGATCGGCCATGACGAATTCCTCGCCATGCACCGCGACCACGCCGAGTTGCGGCTTCAAGGTGGTGAAGGGATAGTCGGCGATTTTTGGCCTGGCACGCGACACCGCGGCCAGCAGCGTCGATTTGCCGGCATTGGGCAGGCCGGTCAGCCCGATATCGGCGATCAGCTTCAGCCGTAGCCAGACCCAGCGCTCGGCGCCGGGCCAGCCCTTGTCGGCGCGACGCGGCGCCTGATTGGTCGAGCTCTTGTAATGGGCATTGCCGAACCCGCCATCGCCGCCCCGGAGCAGCACTTCCCGCTCGCCGGCGCGGGTCAAATCCAGGAGCACGGTCTCGTTATCGTCATCGAGCAGTTGCGTCCCCGGCGGCACGCGCAGGATGAGCGGCGCGCCATCGGCGCCGGTGCGGTTCTGCCCCGCGCCGCCGCGGCCGTTGGGCGCGACGAAATGTTGGCGGTAGCGATAATCGATCAGCGTGTTCAGATTGTCGGCGGCCTCGATCACGACATCGCCGCCACGCCCGCCATCGCCGCCGTCGGGCCCACCGAACTCGATGAATTTCTCGCGCCGAAAGCTCAACGAACCGGGTCCGCCGTCGCCGCTTTTAACGAAGATTTTGGCTTGGTCGAGGAATTTCATCGCGCGCCGCCGGTCCGCCAAAGCAAAAGGGGGAATGCTCGCATTCCCCCTTCGCACCTTCCGCTTGGCGGGAATGACGTCAGGATTTGGTCTCCGGCGGCGGCGCCACCGAGACGAAGGTACGGCCTCCGGTCGAGGTATGGAAGGCGACAGCGCCCTCGGCGGTCGCGAACAGCGTGTGGTCGCGCCCCATCCCGACATGATCGCCGGCATGGAATTTTGTGCCGCGCTGCCGCACCAGAATGTTTCCCGAGACCACGATCTGGCCGCCGAATTTCTTCACGCCCAGTCGGCGGCCCTTGGAATCGCGCCCGTTGCGCGAGGAACCGCCGGCTTTCTTATGTGCCATCGAACGACTCCGTCAACCCGCGTTGATCTCGACGATGCGCAGCACGGTCTGCGGCTGGCGATGACCGCGCTTGCGGCGATAATTGTGCCGGCGCCGTTTCTTGAAGATCAGCACCTTGTCGGCGAGCCGGTGCTCGACGATAGTCGCCGTTACCGCCGCGCCGGCCAAGAGGGGCGCGCCGGTCCGGGCGGCACCGCCCTCGCCCGCCATCAGCACCTCGTCTAGAGTCACGGATCCGCCCGGCTCGCCCACGAGCTTTTCGACGGTAATCACGTCGTCTTTAGCGACTCGATATTGCTTGCCGCCGGTGCGGATGATCGCGAACATGAGGCACACGCTGATGGGTGCGGGCAGGCCCAATGCCGGTCCGCAGGCGGCGCACTATAGCGGCGAAGCCTGGCCTGTCAAGAATTCGGGGCGTCGCCAGGCGCCACTATCGGCTTGGCGCCCGGAGGGCAAACCGTTAGTGTCCGCCGCCTTCGCCCGACTTATATGATGATATTCGACCGGACGAACGCGGAGAGGTGCCAGAGCGGTCGATCGGGGCGGTCTCGAAAACCGTTGTGCCCTTTACGGGGTACCGTGGGTTCGAATCCCACCCTCTCCGCCAATCCGCTGTTCGGTCGCCGCCCTCTTGCCCGCTAGTCGGGCAGCCCCTGTCCCGGCGCCAGTTCAAGCCACAGGGCGTTGATCGCCGCGAAGGCACAGGCAAATCCCAGCCCCAGGATCCAAGCGAAATACCACATCGCGAATCTCCCTAATAAACCGAGTGCGGATCCCTGGTGATCGATTCGCCCGTCACCGGGCCACGCAGCACGCGATAGACCCAGCCGGTATAAATCATGACGATCGGCAACAGCACGACCGTGACCACCAGCATGATGCCCAGCGTGGCGCGGCTTGAGGACGCATCCCAAACCGTCAGGCTTGATCGCGGATCGGAGGATGACGGCAGCAGGAACGGAAACTGGCTCAAGCCCGCAGTGGCGATGACGGCAGCGGCCGCGATGCCGCTGGCGAGAAAGGCAACGACAGGGGCGCGCCGCCTCGCGCTGAATAGCACCGCCATCCCGGCTGCCAGCACCGCCAGGATCGGCGCCGCCAGCATCCAAGGATGCGTCCCGTAATTCGCCAATAGTTGGCCGGCCGCGCGCGTAACCTCCTTGGTCAAGGGATTGGACGGACCGTTCTCGCCGGCGAATTGGCCGAGCGCATAGCCGTCGATTATCGAGGCCCACGCGCCGCCGGCCAAAAGCAAGACGATGAGCGCCAAACCGGCAACCACCGCCGCGCGTTGTGCTCGACTGCGGATCGGCTCGCCGGTCTTGATCGCGAGCCAGGTCGCGCCATGCAGCACGATCATCGCCACCGAAACCAGCCCGCATAGCAGCGCGAAGGGATTGAACAGCGCCAACAGCGTGCCCTCATAGGTCATGCGCAACGTGTCGTCGAAGCGGAACGGCACGCCTTGCAGCACATTGCCGAAGGCGACGCCATAGACCAGTGCTGGTACCAGCCCGCCAACGAACAGCGCGGCGTCCCAAACATCGCGCCAGCGCCGGCCTTCAAGCTTGCTGCGGAACTTGAACCCGACCGGCCGCAGGATCAGCGACAGCAGCAACAGCAGCATGGCGAGGTAGAAGCCGGAAAAGGCGACGGCATAAAGCGCCGGCCAAGCCGCGAAAATCGCGCCGGCGCCGAGGATCAGCCAGACTTGATTGCCTTCCCAGACCGGCCCGATCGTGTTGATGACGATGCGCCGTTCGAGATCGCTGCGGCCGACGATCGGTAGCAGGATCGCGCTGCCGAGATCGAAGCCGTCCATCACCGCGATTCCGATCAGGAGAATCCCGAGCACGGCCCACCACAGGAGGCGCAGCGTCGCGTAATCGAGCATGGCGACCTCTCAGGCTTTCACGGCGGCGGGCGCCGGTCGGCG
>JAATGI010000110.1 GCA_015654725.1 Rhodospirillales bacterium | reverse complement strand
TCTCGCGCCAGATCATCGAAGCGCATGGCGGCCGCATTTCGGCGCGCAACCGCATGGGATCGGTCACGGAGGACGATGACGCTCCCGTGCTTGGCGCAAGGCTCACCATATGGCTGCCGCGCGCCTGAGCCCGGCCACGGAGCCGCGCCAAGTACAAAACATCCACGCCAGCGCCATCGTCATTCAGGAGGCCGGCGTTTTGATCCGCGGCGCTTCGGGCGCGGGCAAGAGCAGTCTGGCGCTGGCTCTGCTGGCGGCCGCCGAGCAGGCGGCACATTTCGGCGCCATGATCGGCGACGACCGGCTGCATCTTTTCGCGCATCACGGACGGCTGATCGCCCGCGGCCACCCCGCGGTGCGCGGCAAGATCGAGCGGCGCGGCCAGGGCATTGTCGAGATCGGCGCGGAGCCCGGGGCGGTCGTCCGCCTCGTTATCGATATTCTGCCGCCGGATCAGACGCTTCGATACCCAGAAACGGTCAACCCTTATGTTACTCTTTGCGGCATAGATTTGCCGCTCTTGACCCTGCCGAGGGCCGGTGGCGCGTCCGATTCGGCACTCGCCGTTCTGGCCCGACTTCGGCAATTTGGCGCAATCTGACGCAGGAGGCCGTCATTTCACTTGCGAATTTCGCCGCGCTCCGCAAGATGGCGTCCCCGAATATGTCCCAGAACCACGCTTCCAAGCCTGGACTTGAATTTTGCGTCCGCCTTCAACGTCACAGACAGGGCAGGAAATGAACGGCGACGGCGTCTCGCGATGCTGGCGCATGGCGCGGCGGCTTCGCAACGCGAGGCGGTCCTGTCGATGATCGGCATGGTGCTCGTCACCCACGGCCATTTGGCAACCGAGTTCCGCGCGGCGCTCGAGCATGTCGTCGGCCCGCAGAAGCAGATCGCCACCGTCTCCATCGGACCCGAAGATGATATGGAAGAACGTCGCAAGGATATTTTGGCGGCGGTCAAGCAGGTGGATCGCGGCGTCGGCGTCGTGGTCTTGACCGATATGTTCGGCGGCACGCCGTCCAATCTCGCCATTTCAGTCATGAACGGCGGCCAGGTCGAGGTCGTGGCCGGCATCAATCTGCCGATGCTCATCAAGCTCGCCTCGATCCGCGATGCGATGAGTCTCGATCAGGCGGTGCTGCAGGCGCAGGACGCCGGCCGCAAATATATTTACGTGGCCAGTCGCGTGCTCGGGGGCAAATGAACGAAGCGCCGCACTCCATTCCGGCCATCGACGATGGCACGCTCGTGCGCGAGATCGAGATCGTCAACCGCAAGGGCCTGCACGCCCGCGCCACGGCGAAGTTTGTCCAATGCGTCGAGCAATTCGCCGCCGAGGTCACCGTGAGCCGCGCCGGCGAGACGGTCGGCGGCACCTCGATCATGGGCATATTGACGCTCGGTGCCGGCATCGGCTCGTCGATCGTCGTCACCGCCAGAGGGCCGGAGGCGGCGGAAGTTCTCGACGCCCTCGCGGCGCTGATCACTGGCAAGTTCGGCGAAGACGAATAAGCATAGCGTTTTCGAGCGAAGTGGAGACCGGTTCGCGTGAAGAAAACGCGTCAAAATAAAACACCTAAAGCCTCGGTTTTTGTTACGCCTGAACCGAGACTTTAGATGCGGCAGGCGCTGCACCGCCTCGTGGTCGAGACGCAGGGGCAGGGGCTCGTCGAGATCACCGCGCCGGTCAAGGATTGGCTCACGCATCTCGACTTCGAAGACGGGCTGCTGACGCTTTATTGCCGGCATACCTCGGCCTCGCTGCTGATCCAAGAAAACGCCGATCCCGATGTCTGCAAAGATTTGCAGAGCTTCTTCGCGCGGATCGCCCCGGAAGGCCGCGGCCTCTATGTGCATGAGTCCGAAGGTCCTGACGACATGCCGGCGCATATCCGCGCTGCGCTCACGCAGACACAGCTTTCGATTCCCATCCAGGGCGGCCGATGGGTTCTCGGCACCTGGCAGGGCATCTACCTTTTCGAGCATCGCCGCGCGCCGCACC
>JAATGI010000394.1 GCA_015654725.1 Rhodospirillales bacterium | reverse complement strand
TCGCCATCGTGCTGGTGATGGTCGCCCTCCTCTATGCGTTCTTCCGCTACACGCCCCTGGGGCTGGCGATGCGCGCCGTGGCCGAGAATCCGGTATCGAGCCGTCTGGTCGGCATCCGCGTCGGCTGGATGCTGGCGCTGGGCTGGGGCCTGGCGGCGGCGATCGGCGCGGTCTCGGGCATGCTGGTGGCGCCGATCCTCTATCTCGATTCCAGCATGATGGGCGGCGTGCTGATCTACAGCCTCGCCGGCGCGATCCTGGGCGGGCTCGATAATCCATGGGGCGCGGCTGCGGGCGGCTTCATCATCGGCGTGCTGGAGAATTTGCTCGGCGCCTATGTCATCGGCACCCAGCTCAAACTCTCGGTGGCGCTGATCGTCATTGTCGGCGTGCTGCTGGTGCGCCCGAGCGGCTTGTTCGGCCGCACCATCGTGACGCGGGTCTAGACGGTGGCCGAAGCCGCCACGTCATCCACCGCCGCCCCGCCGCGCGCCTTGGACAATGGGCGCTTCATCGGCCTTGCCGTCATCATTCTGATCGGCATCGCCCTGCCCTTCGTGCTGAAGAATTTCTATGTCTTCCAACTCACCCTCGCGATGGTCTATGCCATCGCGCTTTTGGGCCTCAACATGCTGGTCGGCTATAACGGCCAGGTCTCGCTCGGCCACGGCGCGCTCTATGCCATCGGCGCCTATATCGCGGCGATCCTGATGGACAAGGCGGATTGGCCCTATTGGGCGACGGTGTTTCCATCGGGCTTCGTCTGCCTCCTGTTCGGCTATGCCTTCGGCCTGCCGGCATTGCGGCTCCAAGGCAATTACCTCGCGCTCGCCAGCCTCGCCCTCGCCGTCACCACGCCGCAAGTGCTGAAGCACAAGGCGCTCGAGGATTATACCGGCGGCTTTTCCGGCATCGTTTTGTCCAAGCCGCCGGTGCCATTCGGCCTGCCGATCAATCAGGATCAATGGCTCTATTTCTTCGTCTACGCCATCATGCTGGTGCTATTCCTGATCGCCTACAACATCCTCAGGGGCCGCATCGGGCGCGCCATGATCGCGATCCGCGACCAGCCGATCGCGGCGGAGGCGATGGGCATCAACAGCGCCGTCATCAAGACCTCGACCTTCGGCGTCAGCGCCTTTTACACCGGCGTCGCCGGCGCGCTGTCGGCGATCGTGGTGCAGTTCGTCTCGCCCGATTCTTACGACTTCTTCCTGTCGATCACCTTGCTGGTCGGCATCGCGATCGGCGGCTTCGCCTCGATCTCGGGCGCGATCTACGGCGCCTTGTTCATCCTGCTGGTGCCGAATTTCGCCGGCTCGCTGTCGAAATCCGCGCCCTGGGCGATTTACGGCGTGATTCTGATTCTGTGCATGTATTTCATGCCGACCGGCATCGCCGGGTTGGTTCGGGTCACGGCCGCGCGCATACGCAAACGATTGGCCTAGGAAAACGATCATGGATGCTTCGTCGTCGATCGCCCGGCTCTTGGCGATCATGGCACGGTTGCGCGACAAGGATCGGGGCTGCCCTTGGGACAAGGAGCAGACGTTCCGCACCATCGCGCCTTACACCATCGAGGAAGCCTATGAGGTCGCCGAGGCGTGCGAGGCCGGCGACCCCCGCGCGCTCAAGGGCGAACTCGGCGATCTCCTGTTCCAGACCGTGTTCCATGCCCGGATGGCGGAGGAAGCGGGCCTGTTTGCCTTCGCCGATGTCGCCGAGGCGATTTCCGACAAAATGGTCCGGCGCCATCCCCATGTCTTCGGCGATGTGACTGTCGCCGATGCCGACGCGCAGACCGTCGCCTGGGAAGAGCACAAGGCTGCGGAACGCAAGGCGGGTGGTGCGTCGAGCGTGCTCGACGGCGTCGGCCACGGCCACCCCGCCCTCACCCGCGCGGAGAAATTGCAGAAACGCGCCGCGGGCGTCGGCTTCGACTGGCCCGAGGCGGCTCCGGTCTTCGACAAAATCGCCGAGGAAATTTCCGAGCTGCGCGCCGAAATGGTCCCCGGCGGCGATCCCGCGCGCATCGAGGACGAGTTCGGCGACCTGCTGTTCGCGATGGTGAATCTATCCCGCCATCTGCGCGTCGACCCGGAACAGGCGTTGCGCGGCGCCGCGCGCAAATTCGAGCGCCGCTTCCGCGCGGTCGAAGCCTCGGTCAAAACATCCGGGCGTTCGCCGGAAGCGCTATCGCTCGATGAATTGGAGGCCGAGTGGCAAGAAGTAAAAAAACAGGAAAAAATTTGAAACCGCCAAGACACCAAGACACCAAGAAAAAAAGATTGCGCGCGGAGCGCGCCAAGAAATCTCGCCGCTGGAGTCCGATCCGGCCAAATTGAAACACCTTTTCGTCGCCCCTGCGAAAGCAGGGGCCCAGTGTAACCGCGGGTCACTCACCCTGGATCCCCGCTTTCGCGGGAATGACCGATAAGGTTGATTCGGCCTGACTGAATCCGGCGCTAGATCATGCTCTAATGGCGATTCTCAGTGGTCGACGCGCGACGGGACTCTTGGCGCCTTTGTGTCTTGGTGTTTCAAGTTTTCCTTTTCCCCTATCCCCCGAATTTCGCCTTGATCCGCTCCGCGACGCGGGCCGAAACGAAGGGGGTGACATCGCCGCCGAGCTGGCCGATCTCCTTGACGAAACGCGAGGAGATGAACTGAAAGCGGTCGCTCGCCATCAAGAACACGGTTTCGATATGGGAATTGAGGCGGTTGTTCATGCCCGCCATCTGAAACTCGTATTCGAAGTCCGACACCGCGCGCAGTCCGCGCACGATCATGGTGGCGTCCATTGCCACCGCGAATTTCATCAGCAGGGTGTCGAAGGGCCTGACCTCGATCTTGGCGCCGGCGCCGCCGTTGAGATGAACGATCTCGTCCTTGACGATCTCGACCCGCTCCGCGGCCGAGAATAGCGGCCCCTTGCCGATATTCGCGGCGACGCCGATCACCAGCCGGTCCACGATCTTGGTGGCGCGCAGGATGATGTCGGTATGTCCGTTGGTGATCGGATCGAAAGTGCCGGGATAGACGCCAACGCGTTCGCTCATGAGTCTTCTCCTCGCTCTGGTGCTTCCGCGTCGCCTCCCGGATCGTTTCCGTTGCCGGCATTGTCGCTGCCGCCGGCTTCCGTCTCGCTCAAATGCGCCACCGAGACGACCTGCTCGCTGTCGCCGACCTTGAACACCACCACGCCCTGCGTGCCGCGCCGCGCGATCCGGATCCCGTCGACGGGCACCCGGATCATCATGCCGCTATCGGTGACGAGGATGATCTGGTCGCGGT
>JAATGI010000440.1 GCA_015654725.1 Rhodospirillales bacterium | reverse complement strand
TCTCCCGCCAGGCGGCCAATTCGCGAATGACGGCCAGCACGCGCCGGCTGCCGGTGCGCGGCTTCAAGCGCAGCCACGCCTCGGCGGGATCCAGGCGGTAGAGTTTCGGGTCCGACAGCGCCGCCATCTCCTCGGCCACCCACGAGGCGCGGCCGGTCCGCTCGAGCTGGGCGGCGAGCCGCTCATAGACCTTGCGCAGATGCACGACGTCGCCCAACGCATAGGTGAGCTGCTTGTCGGTCAAGGGCCGGTAGGCCCAGTCGGTGAAGCGCGAGGATTTGTCGACCGCGGCGCCGGCGAGCTTGTTGGCGAGCGTCTCGTAGCTCGCCGACTCGCCGAAGCCGCACACCATCGCCGCGACTTGGGTGTCGAACAACGGGGTCGGCACCGCGCCGGTGAGCTGGAAGAAAATCTCGATATCCTGCCGTGCCGCGTGAAACACCTTGAGGGTGCGGGTGTCGGCGAGCAGGCGCGACATCGGCGCCAGATCGAGGCCCGGCGCCAGCGGGTCGATCGCCGCCGCCTCGTCCGGCCCGGCGATCTGCACCAGGCACAGAATCGGCCAATAAGTCTTCTCGCGCATGAACTCGGTGTCGATGGCGACGAAGTCGGCGCCGGCCTGACGCTGGCAAAAGGCGGCCAGCGCGGCGTTGTCGGTGATCGGTTGCATTCGGTCTGCTATACACTGATTTCGGCTATCGACAAATTGCGCCCGCGACGTTGACGGGAAAAAGGCGCCGCGTCCCTTGACGCATGTTTGCCCCGAGGCTATCTGTACAGACCTTACAGAAGAAGGTGGGTTCCATGCGGGTTTGGCAATTGCAGGACGCGCGGAGCCATTTCAAGGACCTGTTCGATCGCGCGCTCGCGAAAGGCCCGCAGCGCGTCACGCGTCGCGGCAAGGAAGCGGTCGTCGTCGTCTCGGAAGAAGAATGGCGACGGGTGACGCGGAATGTGCCCGCGTTCGGAAAGCTGCTCGCCGCGAGCCCGTTGACGGACCAGGAGCTGCCGCCTCGGCGCCCGGCCCGCGCTATTCGCGTCGGCACGTTCGATTGACCGGCGCGCTTGTATCTCGTCGATACCAACGTCCTGTCGCGCGTCGCCCCGACAAAATCGGACCAAGACGCCAAGCTGACCGCCTGGCTGGAGCGGAACGGGGAGCAACTCTATTTAAGCGCCGTCACCGTGACGGAAGTGACTTTCGGCATCGCTTGGCTGGCTCATCGCGGCGCCAGCCGCAAGGCGGATTTGCTGCGCGCTTGGCTCCACGACGTACTTGTGTTCCACCAGGATCGGGTCATTTCCATCGACATTCCCATCGCTCGCGGCGCCGGAGAATTGCTCGCGCGCACCAAAGCGAGCGGATTCGATGTCGGCATCGAGGACGCGCTGATCGCGGCGACGGCCGAGTCGCGCGCGCTCACCGTCTTGACGGCAAATACGCGGCATTTCCAGCCCTTGGGCGTCGCTTATCTAAACCCATTCGAGACGCCCTTGCCGGACTGAGCGCTTCTTCGGCGGCGTGTCTTGTTGAACGCTCGCCGCCTTTCTTGACAAAGCTTAGGCGCCATGTGCTTTTCGGCGATCCAAACCGACTTGAATTTGCCCGGCGATGCATCCTTATCGAACCCATCATTGCGGCCAGTTGCGTCTCGCCGACAAAGGCGCGACCGCGCGTCTGTCGGGCTGGGTGCATCGCAAGCGCGACCACGGGCAATTGCTGTTCATCGACCTTCGCGACCATTACGGCATCACGCAATGCGTCGTCGATGTCTCCAATCCGCTGTTCGCCGAGGTCGATCGCCAGCGCCTTGAAAACGTGATTACCGTGACCGGCACCGTAGTCGATCGCTCCGCCGATACTGTCAATCCGAACCTGCCGACCGGCGAGGTGGAGTTGAAAATCGAGGCGCTGGAATTGCAAGGCGCCGCGGGCCCCTTGCCGTTTCCGGTCAATGCCGACGCCGATTATCCCGAGGACATGCGGCTCACCTATCGCTTCCTCGATCTGCGCCGCGAGAGCATTCACGCCAAGATTATGCTGCGCAGCCACGTCATCGCGTCGCTGCGGCGGCGCATGGTGGCGCAGGGCTTCACCGAGTTCCAGACCCCGATCCTGACCGCGAGCTCGCCCGAGGGAGCGCGCGATTATCTGGTGCCGAGCCGGCTGCATCCCGGGACGTTCTACGCGCTGCCGCAGGCGCCGCAGCTGTTCAAGCAATTGCTGATGGTCGCCGGCTTCGACCGCTATTTTCAGATCGCGCCCTGCTTCCGCGACGAGGCGAGCCGCGCCGACCGCTCGCCGGGCGAGTTCTATCAATTGGATTTCGAGATGTCGTTCGTGACGCAGGACGATGTCTTCGCCGCGATCGAGCCGGTCTTGGCGGGCGTGTTCGAGGAATTCGGCGCCGGCAAGGCGGTCACCAAGACGCCGTTCCCGCGCATCGCCCATGACGAGGCGCTGGCGAAATACGGCTCCGACAAGCCCGATCTGCGCAATCCCATCGAAATGCAAGATATCACCGAGATTTTTCGTGGCTCGGGCTTCAAGATTTTCGCCGGCCAGATCGCCGCCGACGCCAATATCCGGGTCTGGGGCATTCCAGCGCCTTCGGGCGGCAATCGCGCCTTTTGCGACCGCATGAATAGCTGGGCGCAGGGCGAGGGCCAGCCCGGCCTCGGCTATATCTTTTTCCGCGGCGAGCAAGGCGCCGGCCCGATCGCGAACAATCTCGGCCCGGAGCGGACGGAACGGTTGCGCGCGCAATTCGGTTTGAAGGATGGGGACGCGCTGTTTTTCGTCTGCGGCCTGCCCAAGACCTTCATGCCGTTCGCCGCCACCGCGCGGCAACGGCTGGGAACGGAACTGGGCCTCACCAAGGGCGGCGTGTTCGCATTCTGTTGGGTGGTCGATTTTCCGATGTATGAACGCAACGAAGAGACCGGCCAGATCGAGTTCAGTCATAACCCGTTCTCGATGCCCCAGGGCGGGCTTGAAGCGCTCAATGGGCGCGACCCGCTGACGATCAAGGCGTTTCAGTACGACATCGTCTGCAACGGGATCGAGCTGAGTTCGGGGGCGATTCGCAATCACCGCCCCGACGTCATGCTCAAGGCGTTCGAGATCGCGGGCTACGCGGCGGCCGAGGTCGAGGCGCGGTTCGGCGGCTTGTTGGACGCATTCCGCTTCGGCGCGCCGCCGCATGGCGGCTCGGCGCCGGGCATCGACCGCATCGTCATGCTGCTCGCCG
>JAATGI010000310.1 GCA_015654725.1 Rhodospirillales bacterium | reverse complement strand
TTCAACAAGAACCTGCTGCGCAAGGTTGACGAGCTCGAACTCTCGGTGCGCTCGGCCAATTGCCTCAAGAACGACAACATCGTCTATATCGGCGATCTGGTGCAGAAGACCGAGACGGAAATGCTGCGGACGCCGAATTTCGGCCGCAAATCCTTGAACGAGATCAAGGAAGTGCTGACCCAGATGGGGCTTCATCTCGGCATGGAGATTCCAAACTGGCCGCCCGAGAATATCGAGGAGCTGGCGAAGCGCCTCGAGGAACCGTATTGAGCGAAGGCAGGGGATCGGGTCATGCGTCACGGTATCAACGGCCGCAGCTTCAGCCGCAAGTCGGCCCATCGCAAGGCGATGTTCGACAATCTTGCCCATGCGCTGTTGAAGCATGAGCAGATCACCACCACGCTGCCAAAGGCCAAGGATTTGCGGCCGGTGGTGGAGCGGCTCATCACGCTCGGCAAGCGCGGCGGCCTCGCGTCGCGTCGCCGCCTCATCGCCGATTTGCAAGACGCCAAGATCGCCGACAAGGTATTGACTACGCTGGCCGAGCGCTATGCCAACCGCGCCGGCGGCTATACCCGGATCTTCAAGGCGGGCTTTCGCTACGGCGACAACGCGGCGATGGCGATCATCGAACTGGTCGATCGCGACCCCGACGCCAAGGGTCAGGATTCCGGCCCGAAACAGACCGCTCAAGAGACCGAAGAAGCCGAAGCGGCGGCATAGCGCCGCGTTCCTTTCTTCATCGCCGCCTTTTCTTTTCCTGCCCCGGGGACGGCGTTATCGGAATGACGGCCGCACGACATTGGCTTCCCTCATGTCGTGCGGACCGCGCTATCATGTGCCTCGATTACATAAGAAACCGGGGAATATCTGTCATGGAATACCGCCAACTCGGCACATCCGGCCTGCGTGTCTCGGCCGTCGGACTCGGGTGCAATCCGTTCGGCAACGAGGTCGATGCCGCGGGCGCGGCGGCGATCGTCGGCCGCGCCCTCGAGCTCGGCGTCACCTATTTCGATACCGCCGATTCCTATTTCGAGGGCCGCTCCGAGGCGTATCTCGGCGGCGCGCTCGCCGGCCGGCGCGGCGACGCCATCATCGCCACCAAGTTCGGCAATCCGATGGGGCCCGGTCCCAACGACACCGGCGCCTCGCGCCAGCACATCGTCAAGGCGTGCGAGGACAGCCTGCGCCGGCTCAAGACCGATTATATCGACGTTTATCAGGTCCATTCGCCGGATCGCGGCACGCCGATCGAGGAAACCGTCCGCGCGCTCGACGATCTCGTGCGCGCCGGCAAGGTGCGCTATCTCGGCTGCTCCAATTTCTTCGAGTGGGAAGTCGCCGAGGCGCTGTGGGTCGCCGACAAGCGCAGCCTGACCCCATTCGCGATCGCGCAGGATTTCTACAATCTGCTTTATCGCGACGTCGAAAAGCGCATGACGCCGTTCTGCGCCAAATTCGGACTCGGCATGGTGGCCTATTTCCCACTGGCGGGCGGGCTGCTCAGCGGCACCTATCGCCGGGGCGTGGCGCCGCCGGCGGGAAGCCGGGGCGCCCGGCGCCCGACCTTCAAGACCTGGGATACCGCCCGCAATTGGGAGGTCCAAGAAAAGCTCGCGGCCTTCGCCGAAAGCCGCGGCTGGGCCTTGCCGCAAATGGCGCTCGCCTGGCTCTTGAGCCGGGAGGCGACGTTTACCGTCATTCCCGGCGCCGACACCCCCGCTCATATCGCCGCCAACGTCGCGGCGCTTGAGATTCGCTTGTCGGTGGAAGACCTCGACGAGCTCGACCGCATCACGCTGATCGACGAAGACCGCACCGTGCCGCCTATCTTCGGCACCTCGCGCCGACGATAATACAAAAAATAACCGTAATTCTTGTATTATTGACATCGGCTCCTATGTAAATAGGATAGCGGGAACGGTCGCGCGCGGCCTATTCGCGGCGGCCATCAAGGAGCGTCTCTTGTTGGATCAGCCTCTCACTTTGGCGCGGCGGCTCGAAACCCTGTCGGAGCAATATCGGGGCTTGCACGGCGAGGCCTTGTTGCGGCCGATCGTGGAGCGCGAGTTCAAGGGCCGCATCGCGCTGGTCTCGTCCTTCGGCACCGAGTCCGCCGTGCTGTTGCAGATGGTGGCCGCGATTGATCCGGCGCTGCCGGTCCTGTTCATCGACACCGGCAAGCTGTTCGGCGAGACGTTGCGCTACCGCGACGAGCTGGTCGCGCTCCTGGGGCTCAAGGATGTGCGCACGGTCGCGCCCTCCGCCCTGGTGGTCAAAGAGCGCGATCCCGATGGCATGCTGTGGCAGAAGGACGGCGATGCTTGCTGCTTCATGCGCAAGGTCGAGCCGTTGGCGCAGGCGGTGAAGGGCTTCGATTCCTGGATCACCGGGCGCAAGCGTTTCCAAGGCGGCGCGCGCGCCACGCTGGCGCCGATCGAGGCCGCCGACGGTTTCATCAAGATCAACCCGCTCGCGGGCATGAGCTTCGCCGAGATCGAAGCCGCGTTCGAGACCCATGGCCTGCCGCGCCACCCGCTCGAGGCCGAGGGCTTTCCCCCGGGCGGCTGTTACACCTGTTCGGCACGGGTGGCGCCGGGCGCGGATCGCCGCTCGGGCCGCTGGGTCGGCACCGACAAGAATGAGTGCGGCATCCATGACAGCATGCTGAGCGCCGCGCTGTAAATACGCCGCGGCCCTTTTCGGTCGCTAGGCGGCCTCGCGTCGCGGCATGTCGGAATCTGGCCAGGCCGGTGGGGTCGCGGCCTGGAACGGCAGCATCTGGATTCGCCACAAACTGTCATGCCGCTCGCCGACCAGGCCGGTCGGCGGGAATTCGTCGCGTCCCGGCGCGAAATAGGTGCCGAACAAAATGTCGAACAGCGGGAAGAAACTGGCGAAGTTCCGATGGGCGTGCCGCGGCAGGATGGAATGGTGAATGCGGTGATATTGCGGACCGACAAAGAGCGGCGTCAGCCGTCCGAGCGGCAGGCGAAGATTGGAATGCGCGAAAAAACCGTAGGCGGCATAGGCGACGGTGAGCGGAAGCGAAGCCGAGAGCGAGCCGAGCAACGGAACCGCGGCGAACATGAACACGGCGTCGCCATAGATGGTGCCGAGCCACTGCTCGCGGAGATTGGTGCTGGTGTTCAAGTTGCGGTCGCTGTGATGGGCGCGATGGAAGCGCCACAGGAACGGAACCCGGTGCAGGGCCCGATGCATCCAGTATTTGATGAAATCGGCCACCAGGACGAACAGGAGAAAACGAACCGCCAGCTCGATCGGATCGATGCGTAGGTCCAACAGATCGGGCAGGCCGAAGCGGTCGTGCCGCATCGCGACGACATAGTGACGCAATTCGGTCATTCCGAAGTAGTAGCCGCTCAGGCCCAGATAGATCAGCGAAAATAGCGCGAGATTGAAAAACAGACTCGGCGCCGTTTGCCGGTCGACCGGCCGCCACCGTTCGAGCGCGGCGAACGACGCCACCATCGCGCCATAGCCCAGAAGGACTAGGACGTGCTGCTGAAGAAACGCCCCGAACATTGATTGTTCTCGTTTTTCGATGCCATTTTTGCCCCGATCCCGGCGTGGCCGTTAACCATGATACGGTTCAGGCGGCCCCAATCATTCAAAAATACGCGGGGTTTCTATCAATATCGATAGAATATTTGTAAATTATGATAGAAATGAAGGTTAACACTCAACAAATAATGGTAAACAACGGCCGAGATCGCGCGGCGGCGCGTTCGGGTGCCGCGTCTCCGACAAAGACAACGATCGGACGTCAGAGAGTCAGGCCGGTCGCGATCGCGAAGAAGTCGGCGCACCAGGCGCGGGCGTCGATATAGCGCCCGTGCTTGAGGCATAGCCCGTCGTCGCCGCGCGCCGAATTATAGGCCGAGCCGAGGCTGGTCAGACCTGGCATCGCGGCTTCGATGTCCGCCGGCCGGTTGCGGAAATGGCCGCAACCCAAACAGGCGTCGCGATTGCTCATCGCGTCAAATTCTCCCAGTAGGACGCGAACACCAGCGCCGACAGGACGAAGCCCAGCACGACATTGACGACGACGCCCGAGGTGAAGGCGATGAACGGTTTCCCGCCGGCATTGGCGAGACCGCGGAACCGCGTCGTCAGGCCGATGCTGAGGAAGCAGAAGATGAAGGCCCAGGTGCGCAGATCCTTGATCGGCCCGACCAGGGTCGGAACCACCGTCTTGTTGTAATCGGCGAGGCTGTAACCGCTCGTGACCGCGGTCACGATCAACGACGCGACGATGAAGCCGATGACGAATTTCGGGAAGCGCCACCAGATCTGGCCGAATTCCGGCTTGCCGTCGATACCGGTCTTTTCCCAGCGCGTGGTCGCGACAATCGAGAGCACCAGGGCCCAGATGCCGATCCAGACATCGCGGCCGACCACCTTCATCAGCGTGAACGACCACACCGCCTGATCGCTAGTGCCGGCGACGGCGCCATGCCCGGCCAAATCGCCATAGGCTTGCGCCGCCGCGAGGCCGGCCGCGTCGGCGAATTCGGAGGTGCCGATCCAGGCGCCGCCGACCCCCGCCGAGAGACCGAGCGCCTGGGCGACAAACGGCAGCACGAAAATCATCACGATCGCCCAGACGATCACCAGCGTGATGGCGATCGGCGCATCGTCCTTCTTGGCGCCGACGGCGGCGGCGATGGCGATCGAGGCGGACACACCGCACACCGCGCCGCCCGCGCCGAGCGTCGCCGCCAGCCGGCGATCGAGTCCGAGCCGAACGCCGACCCAATAAATCACCAGGAACGTGACGATCGAGACGATCGAGGCCTGAAGGATGGCGGTCGGGCCGGCCCACAGGATGAGGGTGAAGGGCAGCGTCGCGCCCAAAAGAACGATGCCGGTCTTGATATAGAATTCGACGCGGAATCCGGCCGCGAGCGATTTCGGCACGCCGATCAAATTGGAAATGATCAGGCCCAGCACGAGCGCCACCAGCGGCGGCTCGAGATTATATTTATTCGCCTGGTCCCATTGGCCGAGGGCGAAGATCGCGACCGAGAAGATATAGAGGAAGATGAAGGAGGGAATGAATTCGCCCGCCTTGTGGCCGAGTGCCGTCAGCGCCACGGTGAAAATCGCGAGCCAGAGCAGGAATTGTACGATGTAGCGCAAATAATTGGCGGCGAAATGCGCGCCGAGTTGATCGAAGCTGTGCCATTTCGCCGGCGTCACCGCGACCCATTTGATGCTCGATCCGTCGGCGAAAAAAAGATAGGCGATGACGACGATGCCGAGTCCGAGCCAGATCGCCCACCAATCTTCCTTGAGCCACAACTCGCGCCAGCCCGAAGATTGCGGCGTTGTCCGATCCAAGGTTTGTGCGGTCATTGTCCCATCTCCTCCAAGCGCCCCCGGGGAGAAACCTATTCACGCAAGAATTTATGTCAATAAAATATTTTTAACGCTAAAATATTGTATTATAGCGTCGGCAGCTCGGAAAAGCCTGTCGCGCCATCATCCACTGTGCCGCGCACGCGCAATTCCACGACTTGGGCGTGGGGCGGGCCGTCATTGCAGGCCTCGATCAAGCGATCGATCGCGTCGCGCTCGCCAATCGCCATGATCTCGACCGTGCCGTCGCGGCGGTTGCGCACCCAGCCGTCGAGCCCGAGCCGGGCGGCGTTGCGGCGGACAAAGGCGCGAAAGCCGACGCCCTGAACTCGGCCGGCGACGGCGATGAGAAAAGCGGCGCGCGCCATTGCCGCGGCTCACGCGAATTCGAGAATGACCTGATCGACGCCGAGCGAATCCCCGGCCTTGGCGCGGAGCGTCTTGATCGTGCCGTGACGCTCGGCGCGCAGCACGTTCTCCATCTTCATCGCCTCGATCACCGCGAGCGTGTCGCCCGTGCGCACCTCTTGGCCCTCTGCCACAGCGAGCGAGACCAACAGGCCCGGCATCGGCGAGAGTAGGAATCGCGACAGGTCGGGCGCCTGCTTTTCCGGCATCCGCGCCAGCAGCTCGGCCGCGCGCGGCGTCAGCACTTTGAGATCGAGCGCGCCGCCGCCATGAGTCAAGGTGAAGCCGATGCCGGCGCGGTCGATTTGGAAAATCGCGGCCGTGCCGTCGATGGTCGCGCGTAACAGCGGCTCGCCCGGTCGCCAATCGGTCGCGATCTCATGCCGTTTGCCGTCGCGCTCGACCGCAAGCCGCGCGCCGTCGCGCGCGATGGCGAGCGGATGGCGCGCATGACCGAGGCACACGACCCAATCGCGCTCGATGGATGCGTCCGCCGAAACCTGTCCTTCGATCCGCGCGTCGCGCTCGGCGGCGATGAATTGCGCGGCACCGGCCGCGAGCACGAACCGCTCGACCTCGTCCGGCCCGACCTCGGCGGCGAAACCACGCGGAAATTCATCGGCGATGAAATCGGTCGACAGCCGCCCCTCGGCGAAGCGCTTTTTCGCGATGAGGGCCGCGAGAAAATCGATGTTGTGGCGCGGTCCGCGAATATAGAAAGCATCGAGCGCGCCACGCAGGCGACGGATCGCCTCGGCGCGCGTGGCGGCGTGCGCCACGAGTTTCGCGATCATCGGATCGTAATTGACGCCGATCTCGGCGCCCTCATCGACGCCGGCATCGACGCGAATCCCGTCGCCCTCGGGCGGGCGATAGCGAACCAGCCGCCCGATCGAGGGCAGGAAATTCCGCCGCGGGTCCTCGGCATAAACGCGGGCCTCGATCGCCGAGCCGGCGAATTTGATATCGGTCTGCGCGAAGGGCAGTGGTTCTCCCGCCGCGATGCGGATCATCCATTCCACCAGATCGAGCCCGGTCGCCATCTCGGTGACGGGGTGCTCGACCTGGAGCCGCGTGTTCATTTCGAGAAAATAGAAATTACGCTGGCGATCGACAATGAATTCAACGGTGCCGGCGGAGCGGTAATTCACGGCCTTGGCCAGCGCCACCGCCTGCGCCCCCATCGCGGCGCGCGTCTTGGCGTCGAGAAACGGGCTCGGCGCTTCCTCGATCACCTTTTGGTGGCGGCGCTGGATCGAGCATTCGCGCTCGCCGAGATAGATCACCTTGCCGAATGAATCACCCAGCACCTGAATTTCGATGTGGCGCGGCTCCTCGATATATTTTTCGATGAAGACGCGGTCGTCGCCGAAGCTCGATTTAGCCTCGTGCGTTGCCGAGCCGAAACCCTCGCGCGCTTCGGCGTCGTTGTATGCCGTACGCATGCCCTTGCCGCCGCCGCCCGCCGACGCCTTGATCATCACCGGATAGCCGATTCCGCGCGCGATGCGCGCCGCCGTTTCGGCATCGGGAATGACTTCCAGATTGCCCGGCACGCTCGCGACGCCCGCGACCTGCGCCAGCTTCTTCGAGGCGATCTTGTCGCCCATCGCCGCGATCGCCGCCGCCGGCGGCCCGATGAAAACGATGCCGGCTTTCGCCAGCGCCTCGGCGAAAAGGTGATTTTCCGAAAGGAAACCATAACCCGGATGCACCGCCTCGACGCCGGTCTCGCGGCAAGCGGCGACGATGCGTTCGATATTCAAATAGCTCTGCGCTGACGGCGGCGGCCCGATCCGAACCGCCTTGTCGGCCTCGCGGACGTGAAGCGCCTCGGCATCGGCGTCGGAATAAACCGCGACCGTCGCGATCCCCATCCGTCGCGCCGTGCGCATCACGCGACAGGCGATCTCGCCCCGGTTGGCGATCAGGATTTTCTTGAACATCACGGATGCAGGGTGCGGCTTAGAGGGGGATGTTATCGTGTTTTTTCCAGGGATTTTCGAGCTTCTTGTCGCGCAGCATGGCGAGCGAGCGGCAGATGCGGCGCCGCGTGTCGCGCGGTAAAATCACGTCGTCGATGAAGCCGCGCGATCCCGCGACGAAGGGATTGGCGAACTTCTCGCGATA
>JAATGI010000317.1 GCA_015654725.1 Rhodospirillales bacterium | reverse complement strand
GGCGGAGCGCTCGCCCGAGCTGGCGCGCATCGCGAATGACGGCATGGCGGAAATTTGCGCCAAATATCCCAAGCAGTTCCCCGGCTGGGTCGCGTCGGTGCCGATGAACAACGTCACGGCGAGCCTCGCCGAGATCGAGCGCGCGGTGGAAAAATTGGGCGCGCGCGGCATCCAGATTTTCACCAACGTCAATGGGCGGCCGCTCGACGAGCCGGAGTTCGCGCCGATCTTCGCGCGGCTCGCGGATTACGACCTGCCGATCTGGATGCACCCGACCCGGCCCGCGAGCCAGGCCGATTACCCGACCGAGAGCAAATCCAAATACGACATCTGGTGGCTGTTCGGCTGGCCCTACGAGACCAGCGCCGCGATGGCGCGCATGGTGTTCTCTGGCTTTTTCGACCGCTGGCCCAATCTCAAAATCATCACGCATCATCTGGGCGCGATGGTGCCCTACCTCGAAGCGCGGGTGGGCTTAGGCCTCGACCAGCTCGGCAAGCGCGAAGGCGCCGAGCCGCACTATCTCGACATCATCAAGGCGATGAAGGCGAAAGGCCGGCGGCCGGTGGATTATTTCCGCATGTTCTATGGCGACACCGCGATCAACGGCTCGGCCTCGGGCACGCGCTGCGGCCTCGATTTCTTCGGCCATAAGCATGTCCTGTTCGGCACCGACTGCCCGTTCGATCCCGAAGGCGGGCCGCTCTTCATCCGCGATATCATCAAAATGCTCGATGCGCTGGATCTAAGCGACGAGGAACGGGCCATGATCTATGAGGGCAATGCCAAGCGATTGCTACGGTTTGGCCAAGCGCCGCATTTTCATAAATAGTTGTCAGTCGTCAGTTTTCAGTAAGAAACTGTGAACTGAAAACCGCGAATTGAAAACTATTTGAACCGCCGCTTGGTGTAATCGTTCGGGTTGAAGCCCGCTTTCTCGCCCGCGCCCCAATTATCGATGTCGCCGCCCTTGGCGAACATCCAGGCGTAGCCGTCCGTGGGGTTGGTGAGAATCTCCCACCAATTATCGTCGAGGTCGCGCAAGTAAAAACTATAGGTGCCGTGCTGATCGCTCGTGCGCGTCACGGCCTTGATGCCCCATTTGTCCTGTTGCTCGACGCAGATCGCACGGGCACGATCCACCTCCTCGCGGGTCGCGACATCGAGGCCGTTATGGTTCAACACCGGCATCAGCTCTTTTTTCGGATTGAGCACGGTGGCGATGGTGTTGGTGCCGCCGAGCCGGATCTTCAGCGAGCGCGGGCTGGTCTGCACCACTTCGAGGCCGAGAAATTCCTCGTAGAACTTTCGGCTCTTGTCGATGTCATAGGATTCGAGCGTGCCGTGCGACAGATAATTGAGCTTCAAGACGGGTTCGGTCATGGGCGTGCCCTCATGCCATTCGGTTGGTCAGCGTACCGACCTTCTCGATCCAGATTTTCACCACATCGCCCGGCTTGAGGAACTCGCCGCGCCCGGCGCCGACGCCCGCCGGCGTGCCGGTGAGGACAATATCGCCGGGATGCAGCGTGATGCGCGACGAGAGCTGCTCGATCTGCTCGGCCAAGGTGAAGATCATGTTGCTGGTGTTGGAATCTTGCTTTACCACGTCATTGATCCAGAGCTTGATGCCAAGGGTTTGCGGATCGCCGATTTCCTCGGCCGGCACGATCCAAGGGCCGAGCGGGCAGGAACCGTCGAAGCATTTCTGTCCGACCCAATCGGCGCGGAACGGATTGGCCGGCGCCAGCCCCTCGCGGAAACCCAGATCGCGCGCCGAGAGATCGTTGGCGCAGAGATAGCCGGCGACATGATCGAGCGCGCGAGACGCCGGAACGTCCTTGGCGGCGCGACCGATCACGGCGCCGAGCTCGGCTTCCCAATCGACCGACTTCGACGCCTTGGGGAGATGGACCACGGCGTCGGGATGTGTCACCGCCGAGTTCGCCTTGATGAAATGCCAGGGCTTGAGGCCCAGCGTGTGCGGATCGGGATCAGGCGGCCGGTTCTGGCGCGCATTCATCTCGGCGACGTGATCCATGTAATTGGCGCCGGCGCAATAAATCGCCGAAGGGTAGAGCACCGGCGCCAGAAGCTTCGCCCGCGCCAGCGGCAGCTCTTCGCCGCGCGGGCCGCGCGCCAAGGCGGCCGCGAGGCGTTTGCGGCCCTGGTCCCAATCGGCGAGAAAGCCGCGGATGGTGTCGTCCGCCGCCGCGCCCGTGAGCATTGCCAGATCGTAGACGCGGTCATCGATCACGGCGCCGGCGCGGATGCCGTCGCTTGCCTCGAAGCTCGCCAGCTTATAACTCGGCACGTGTCACCTATGGCTTGTTGACCAGCGGGCAGGTGCTGCCCGCGAGCGGGAGAAAAATCTGATCGCCCGGAATGGTGCGCACCAACTGGGCGAAGTCCCAGGGATATTTCGATTCCGCCGGCGACTTCACGCGATAGAGCCCGACATCGAAGATCGCGCGCCCGTCCGCCCGGAGCGTGGCCGGCTCGCCGAAATGATCCATCGTGAGGGTCCGCATCTTGGCCACGACCGCGACCGGATCGTCGGTGCCGGCCGCTTTCATCGCGTTCAAATAAGCCAGCACGCCGGAATAATTCGCGGCCTGGGTGTTGTTGGGCATCTTGTCGCGGATGGCGAAGGATTTTTTCGCGAAGGCGCGGGTCACGTCGTTGCTGTCCCAATAGAAATCCTGAACCAGGTAGATCCCGCCCACGACATTGAGCCCGATCGAATTGATATCCGACATGTTCATCACGAAGGCGGCGAGCTTCTGCTTTGACGAGGGAAGAATATGGAATTCCACCGCCTGCTTGATCAGCGCCTGAAGATCGAGGCCGATCGCGCCGACGCCGATGACATCGGCGCCCGATTCCTGCGCCGCCAGAACGAAGGACGAAAAATCCGACGAGTTGGGTGGGAAAAACACGGTCTGGACGACATGTCCGCCGCCCGCGGCGACTGCCGCTTGGGCGCCGCCGGCAATCGCCTTGCCGATCCCCAAATCGGGCACCAGCAAGTACCAATTCTTGGCCCCCTCCTGCGCAAGCGCGTCAACCAAACCGCGCGACGTGCCGGCGCTATCGGTGCCCCAATGAACGCTGCTCGGCGTACAGACCTTGCCGGTCAGCTCCGAGGTCGCCGCCACGGTCGCCATGAACATTTTGTGTTTCTGGTACGCCATCGGCTGAATCGCCAGGGCCGCGGCCGAAGCCGGCAAATCGACGATCATGTCGACGCCGTCGACATCGTACCAATGCTCGGCGATCGTCACGGCGAGATCGGGCTTCGACTGCATGTCGGCGGAGATGACTTCGATCGGCTTGCCCAGCACCGTGCCGCCGAAATCCTGGACTGCGATCTGGGTGGCGGCGACCGAGCCCCGGCCCATGCTCGGCTCGGCGAAACTCGAAAGGTCGGTCAGGACCCCGATCTTGAAGGATTTATCGCCCGCGCCGGCGGGCGCCGAAAACGCCAGTACGGCAACGACCATAGCAGCCAAAATCCTGGTGCCCATCCGATTCTCCCTGTTTCCGCCCGCCTTTCGATTCGCGCGGCGGTTCGGCGCACGGCCAAGGGTGATCGGCGGCAATGGAGCTGTCAACTCGAAGCTGGAGGCCGCATCGTCCGCGCGCCGGAGCCGATTATTTTCGCTGTGCCTCGGCGGCGGCGGCGAGCCCGGGCCAGGCGGCGGGGGCGCGGGCCTTCATCGCGGCTTCGGCCGCGGGCAGGCTCGTGTCCCAGTCGCGCGCGATAAAGCGATAGCCGCTGACGCCGTCCGATTGTTCCGAGGCGAGCCATCGGATCGGCGGCCCCATCAGGTCCGGCTTGAGCAGGCCGTCGCGCGGAAAGCCGGGCGGAAAAAACGCCGTGTCGGTCGGGCCGCCCGGGACCAGGACATTGGCGGTGACGCCGGTATCCGCCAGTTCCTTGGCCCAGATCGCGGTGCCGGCTTCGAGCGACGATTTCGACGCGCCGTAAGCGCTGAGACCCGGCGCCATCATGGTGTCGTAGCTCGTGGTGACATTGACGATGCGGCCCCATTTGCCGGCGATCATGTGCGGCGTGGCGAAGCGCGCCATCAGGAACGCGCCGGTGGCGTTGATCTGGAGAATCCGCAGCCAGCCTTCCGGCACCGCCTCCCAAAACCGCACCCGGCCGGTGGCACCCTTCGGTATCGCCAACCCCATATTGACGCCGGCATTGTTGACGAGAATGTCGAGCCGGCCGAACCGCGCCACGGTGTCGGCGACCGCGCGGCGGCAATCCTCGATCAAGCCGATATCGGCGGCGAGGCCGAAAAAGACGTCGCGATTGCCATGGCGGCGCGACCATTCCGCGCCCTTGCGCTCAAGCCCGGCCGCGTCGAGATCGACGCCCGCGACTTGCGCGCCGGCCTCGAGCAGGGCCGACGCCATCACCGCGCCCATGCCGCTCGCGGCACCGGTGACGATGGCGACCTTGCCGGTCAAATCGATTCGTTCCGCCATGCGCTCCTCCTCTATAATCTTTATTCTACGGTGCAAAGGCGCTGACGGGGAGGCGGCAATGAAGCGAAGCACGCACAATATCCCCGGCACCGGATCCAGCGGTTCGCCAAGCCCGGGCAAAATGATAGAGGGAAAGCGCCCAAATGAGATCGCTCCTCATATCCGATAAAGCGATCGAAACGATTGAGCCGGGGGCTCGTCTTCTGCGCGGTTTCGCGGGCGGCGAAGCGGCGGAACTCGTGGAAGAGGTGGCGCGTATCGCCACCTTGGCGCCGTTTCGCCAGATGGTGACGCCCGGCGGCTTCCGCATGTCGGTGGCGATGACCAATTGCGGCGGCCTCGGCTGGATCACCGACCGCAAGGGCTATCGCTACGAGCCGCGCGATCCCGACAGCGGCGCGGCTTGGCCCGACATGCCGACGCGGTTCCGCGCGCTTGCCGACCGCGCCGCCGAGGCGGCGGGCTTCGCGGGCTTCGCGCCCGATTCCTGCCTCATCAACCGTTATGTCCACGGCGCGCGCATGTCGCCGCATCAGGACCGTGACGAGAAAGATTTCGCGGCACCCATCGTTTCGGTGTCGCTGGGCCTGCCCGCGACATTTCTATGGGGCGGGTCGAAGCGCGGCGACCGCCCGAAGCGATTTCGTCTTGAGAGCGGCGATGTCGTGGTCTGGGGCGGCGATGCGCGGCTCAATTTCCACGGCGTCGATACGCTCGCCCAGGGCGATGGCACTTGCCGCTACAATCTAACCTTTCGCAAAGCGAAATAGAAAAAACTCAAACCACCAAGACACCAAGAAGAATTCCAAAATCTTGGTGTCTTTGTGTCTTGGTGGTTCAACCTTTCTATGTCTTCGGCGCTGCCGGTTTATGCGCGATCGGAATCAGATCGTCGGCGAGAAAACGGCGGCATAGCCCCCACAGCCCGCGCTTTTCGACCAGGATGATGCCGATCGAGAAGGTGCCGAGCAGAATCAAATTCCAGGTGCCGAGCTCGCCGAGATATTGGCGCAGCACGAAATAGACGACGGTGCCGATGATCGGCCCCTCGAAGCTGCCGATGCCGCCGATCACGACATTGAAAATGATGAACACGGTCCAGTCGGTGATGCTGAACGAAGCGGGCGGCGCGATGCGGAGCTTTTGCAGCGTGATGATGGCGCCGGCCATGCCAAGGAACGGCGCGGCGCCGAGAAAACACAGGATGCGCGCGCGGGTGATGTTGACGCCCACGGCCGCGGCGCCTTCCTCGTTGTCGCGCATCGCGGTGAGGCCGATGCCGATTCGCGAGCGCAACAGGAAATAGGCCGCGGCGAGCGCGATCGCGGCGAGCGCGAAGGCGAGCCAGTAGATCGCGGCGAGCCGGTCGTCCCGGGCGTGGCCGAAGGATAGAACGATCGAGATCGGCAGGCTGGTGCCGGAGCCGCCGCCGAAGGCTTCGAGCTTGCCGGCGCCAAGCATCAGCACTTCCGCCACCACCCAGGTGCCGATCGCGAGATAGGCGGTGCGCAGGCGAAACACCAGAGCCATCGCCGGCACCGCGATCACGAACGCGACGATGCCGGCCAAGGGAATCGAGAGATAAGGATCGAGATTCGCCAGCGCGGCGAAGCCGAAAAAGGCGTAGGCGCCGACGCCGACAAAGGCATGCTGGCCCACGGTGACGATGTCGGCATAGCCCGCCAGCAGGTTCCACATGATGGCGAGCACCAGCATCGACATGAATTCGGTCAGCAGCACGATCTCGGTGGCGCCGAAGACAAAGGGTGCCACCGCCAGCACCACGAGCGCCACCGCGAACGCGGCGCGCAGCGCATTGAGAGTTAGCGTCGGCGCGGTCATGATCAATATTTCGGGAACAGGCCTTGCGGCCGCACCGCCAACACGATCAGGAACACGAGATGGCCCGCCAGCATCTGCCAGGCGATGTCGAATTGCGCGCCCACGGATTGCGCCACGCCCAGGACGATGCCGCCCATCAGCGAGCCCCACATGCTGCCCAGACCGCCCAACACGATCACCTCGAACGCGATCAGAAGCCGCGTCGGACCCGAGGCGGGATCGAAATCGGTCCAGATCGACATGAAGCCCGCGGCGATGCCGATGGTGACGAAGGAAATGCCCATGGCGACGGCGTAGATCCGCACCGATGACAGGCCGATCAGATCGGCCGCGGCGACATCGTCCGAGACCGCGCGAATCTTGGCGCCGATGCCGGTGCGGTAGAGCACGAGATCGAGTGCCGCGACGACCGCCACGGCGGCGACGAAGGTCACGACTTGGAACAGGCCCATATTGATGCCGCCGCCGAGGCCGATGGTCGCCGTCTCCATCCAGCCGCCCGCGACTTTCTGCGGATCGGCGCCGAATCCTTCCAATAGCCCGTTCTCGATGATGATCGACAGGCCGAAGGTGACGAGAATGACGAGAAGCACGTTCTCGCCGACCACGCGTTGCAACAGGAAGCGCTGCAACCCGAAGCCGACGGCGAAGGCGACCGGCAGAATCACCAACGTGGCGACGATGGGATTAAGCCCGAGCGACGTCGTCAGGATCAGCAAGAGAAAACAAGCGAGAACGATGAAATCGCCATGCGCGATATTGACGAAGCGCATCACCCCCGCCGACAAGGAGAGGCCGGTCGCGAACATGGTGTAAAGACCGCCGAGCAGAATGCCCTGCAAGATCTGATTGATCCAAACCCCCGCCATCGCCCGCGCTCACAGACCGAAATAATGCTTCATCACCATCTCGCGGGTCGCCTCGCGCGGATGGCCGGCCAGCGAAACCCGGCCTTCCAGGAGACAATAGAACCGATCCGCCACGGCGAGCGAACGTTCGATGTCCTGCTCGACGATCAGGATGCCGATGCCGCGCTCCTTGACGCGCGGGATCAGCGCATAGAGCTCGTTCACGACCAGCGGCGCCAGGCCCAGGCTGATTTCGTCGCATAGCAGCAGCTTCGGATTGGCCAGAAGCGCCCTGCCGAGCGCCACCATCTGCTGCTGCCCGCCGGAAAGCGATCCCGCCTTCTGCCGTTTGCGTTCCTCAAGCGCCGGGAAAAGTCGCCACAGCTCGGCGAAGCCGAACTCGCCCTTGCGCCCGACCGCCCAACCGAGGCGCAGATTTTCCTCGACCGTGAGGGATGGAAACAGCCGGCGGCCCTCGGGAACCAGCATCATGCCGGCGGCGACGATGTCCGCCGTGGCGCGGCCGAGAATATTCTCGCCCTCGAATTGGATGCGGCCCTCGACCCTGCCGGCCTGACCGATGATCGCCTTCAAGAGCGTCGATTTGCCGGCCCCGTTGGCGCCGATGATCGAGACGATCTCGCCGGCGCCGACATTGATGTCGATGCGGTCGAGCGCGCGGAATTTGTCGTAAAAGACCGATACGCCCTCAACCGAGAGAAGTTCGTTGGTTGCCATAGCTCGACTTAATGTTCCTCCCCCTTGATGGGGCAGGAAGCGAGCAGCCGCGGCTGCGAACAGGTGGGGGTGACATTTCCGCCATGGCGGTCACCCCCACCCGCTCGAAGCTTCCGCTTCTCGCCGCCCTCCCCCATCTAGGGGGAGGGGCATAGTCCATGATGCCAAACGCGCATGCTTAGGTTCCGAGATAGGCTTCCTTGACGCGACGGTCGGCGAGCACGTCCTGCGGCGCGCCCATGGCGATGAAGCCGCCGCCCGCGAGCACCGCGAGCCGCGTCACCAACCGCCGCAGCGCGTGAATGACATGCTCGATCCACACGATGGTGACGCCGGCGCGATGAACTTCGCCAATGGTGTCGAGCAAGATCTCGCATTCCGCCTCGGTCAGCCCGCCCGCGATTTCGTCCAACAGCAAAAGCCGCGGCCTCAAGGCCAGCGCCTTGGCGAGTTCGAGCTGCTTCATGTCGAGAAGCGCCAACTGTCCCGCCGGCGCCAGCGCGCGGTGGGTCAAGCGGGTTCGTTTCAGGACGGCTTCGGCCTCGCTCGCGGCGCGCGCCATCGGCAGGCGGCCGCCGTGAATCGCCGCCACCAGCACGTTCTCGAACACGCTCATATGGGTGAAGGGCTTCGGAATTTGATAGGTGCGGCCGATGCCCAGCCGGCAACGGTCCCACGGCTTCATCGGCGTGATGTCGCGGGTCTCGAACAGAACGCGGCCGGCGCTCGGGGCCAAGACCCCGGCGATCATATTGAACAGCGTGGTCTTGCCCGCGCCGTTCGGGCCCAGGATCCCGACGATCTCCCCGGCCTCGACCTTGAAGTCGAGCCGGTCGATGACGTTCAGGCCGCCGAAGGCGCGCGAGAGCGAAGCGAGTTCCAGCATTGCCATCGTCTCGCCCTCACGCGCCGAAGGCTGGCACGATCAGCTATACTTCATCAGTTCGGGTTCGCCGCCGACCGGAACCTCCGGCGCGAGCTTGTTGTCCACGATCATCAACTCCAGCGGCCATTTCGTGCCCTTGCGCCACTGGCCGCTGACGCATTTGGTCTCGGCGGTATTGGGGAACGGCCCCTTCTTGAAGTCGATCGGGCCGACGATGGTGTCGACCGGGTTGTCGCGCAACGAATCGCGAATGGCGCCGAGATCGAGACTTTGGGTTTTCTTCAGCGCCGCGATCGGCACCTCCAACAGCGAATGGCGGAAGCCCAGCCCCATCGAAGCCTGCTGGTTGGCTCCCTTTTCATAGGCCTCTGCGAGCTCCATCGAGCTTTGCCCAGTCAGGCTCGATTTGAAGGGGTGGAACTTCGACCACCATACCTCGGTCATAAAGCCGACGCCTCGGTCGCCGAACGGATAGACGCCCTGCGGGAATTCCCCGACCTTGCCGGCGGTGACCGCCTTGGGGCGATAGCCCTGCTGGGCGCATTGATTCCAGAACACGGTGAAATCCGGGCCCGGTACCACAGTGAAGCAGATATCGGCGCCACCCGCCTTGAACGCGGTGATCTGGGTCGTGTAGTTGCTCGACGGCAGATCGAACCGGCCCGGATCCAACACCTTGAATCCGGCGTCCTTCATCGGCGGCGGCATGATCTGCGCAAAGGTGCGGCCGTCATCGTCATTGGCCCATAACACGCCGATGGTCGCGCCGCTGGCGACACGCGACCAGAACGACAGGTTGGAGCCGAGCGCGCCCGCGCCGGAGAAGAAGAAATCGTAGGTCCAGTCGAAGCCTTTCTTCGGGTCGCCCTTGCGGCCGAAGAAATAGGATTCGAGCGGATCGTCATTGGTCACGCACGGCATGCCGTTGATCTCGCACTGGTCGGAGACCGGGTTGACGGTTTCCGGCGTGGCGAAGGCGGTGACGATATGGACCTTGTCCTTGAGGATCAGTTCCTGGGTCACTTCCGAGGCGCGGTTTGGATTCGACTGGCTGTCCTTGGTCACGATCTCCAGCGGATGCTTGGTGCCGTTGATGGTGATCGAATTGCCGGTGAATTTCTTGACCGCCTCGATCGCCCAGCCCATTTCCTCATAGAACAAGGCGAGCGGCCCGGTCTTCGGCCCGACCAGGCCGATCTTCACGGTGTCCGGCACGGCGAAAGCCGGCCGGAAAATCGCCGGCGTCGCCGCCGCCGCGAGGCCGGTGGCCGCGGCGCCCTTCAGCACCTGCCGACGGCTGATCGAACGAATCTTCCTGTTCATGATTGCCCTCCCTGGCATTGGCCCGGTCGCGGTGTCACCCCACGATCCGTTCGGCACAGAATAAACGCGATAAGGTTTGAGTTCAAACTAATTGCTCATGGACCGGATTCCGGGCCATAACCGCGACCGATGCGGGAGGAAAAGTTGGACCAGGTCGCGACAAAACGATCGGGCCGCGCCAGCAACGGCCGCGACCGGCGGACGCGGAAGGCGGCAACGTCCGAGGCCGATCTCGGCGCGCTTCAGGGTTTCATCGGCTTCAATCTGCGCCTCGCGCAAGACGTCTCGTTTCGCGCCTTCGCCCGGCAAACCGGGCAGCGGGGGCTGCGGCCGGGCCGTTTCGCCGCCATGATGGTGCTGCGCGACAATCCCGGCATCACGCAAAGCGCGCTCGGCCGCGCCATCGCGCGCGACAAATCGACGGTGACGCCTTTGTTGCAGGATTTGCAGCGCCGGGGATTGGTCAAGCGCCACCCGTCGCGCACCGACCGGCGCAGCGTCACCCTGACCCTGACCGAAGCGGGCGAGGCCGCGCTGCGCGAGCTCGTCCGTCACGCGCGGGCGCATGACCAAAGGCTCGACGACATTGTCGGCGACGCCAAGGCCGGCTTTTTGGCCCTGTTGCGGCGGATCGCCGACGATTTCGGCTGAGTACTCCGCTCTACTCGGACGGGGCGAATTCGTGTATTCGGTCCGGGGATGACAATTCTCTTCGCTCGGGTGTGATGAACTGGCTTGCCGTTGCCATTGGGGGCACCCTCGGTTGTTGGCTGCGTTACGGCCAGACCCTCTTCGTGCAGAATCTGTTCGGCCGCGAATTCCCGTCGGCAACGCTGTCGATCAATGTCATCGGCAGCTTCCTGATGGGCTTCTTGTTCGTCGCCACCGCCGAGCGGTTTGATTTCTCGCCGGCGTTGCGGCTCGGCATTCTTACCGGCTTTCTGGGCGGCTACACCACCTTCTCGACGTTCTCGATGGAAAGCCTGCTCCTGGTTCAGCAAGGTCAGGCAGCGCGGGCCTTGCTCTATGTCATACTATCGGTCGGACTGGGTTTTGCCGGCGCGGTCTTGGGCGTGTGGATCGCCCGCAATCTCTAGGAGTTCGGGATGGATGAAGAGATTACCCTCGTCCGCGTCTATCTCAAGGAAGGCGACCGCGGCGTTCACAAACGGCTGTTGGATGAAATCCTGGAATTGCTGCATGCGCAAGGCGTTGGCGGCGCCACCGTCTTTCGCGGCGTCGCCGGATTCGGCGGCCATGGCGCGGCGGAGGGCGATCTTTTGCACCTCGCCGGAAATCTGCCGATGGTGGTGGAATTCTTCGCCCGGCCCGATCAAGTCGAGACCGCGGTCGACGCGTTGCGTCAACACCATCCGGGCCTGCATATCGTCCATTGGCGCGCCGCCGCACGGCGGTAGCGTCAATCGGCGCGAACGATCCGCGCCTTGAACCACGCCACCAGCGTGTCGAAATCCATGCGATGCTCGACGACGGCGACGATCATTTCTTCCATCGCGTCGTTTCCCGGTGGCGTATTGTCATCGCGCAGCCGATAGCCGCTTTTTTCTAGAAATAAATCGCAGGCAAACAGCGTCGTCCGTTTGTTGGCATCGACAAAACCGTGATTCAGGGCGAGCGAGTGGACGAGCGCAGCGGCCTTGGCCGCGATGGCACGATAATAACCGGAATAAGGTCGCGCTATGGCCGCTTCGATGGCACCGCGATCGCGAATCCCCGCCAGACCCCCATCCAATAGCGCCGCATCGTGCAGATTGACTAGATCGTCCAGCGTCAGGCGATAGTGTCGCCTAACGATCGGCAAGATGCTTCAAAGCCCGAGCGTATTTAACCGCCGTATCCTCGATGATTCGCGCGGTTTCAGGATCGACGTCACGACCCGCAAGAAGCTTTCGAACAGCCAATCGCCGTGCGGCAGAAGCGGCCGCTTCCGCCCGCTTCTCTTTGGGGGCGCGGCGACCGTCGATTTTACTGTGCAACGCTGCGCTTTTCCGAGCTTGTCTCATCGCGACTCTCCGACAGCGCATTCTATCACGCGTGGCGCCGAATCAAAACGCCTCGGCGGCGAGTTCCATCACCGGTTTGGCGCCGGCGCCGATCGAGGCGAAAAGCGCGTTGGTCTCGGGGAGAAGCTTCGCCATGTAGAAGCGGGCGGTGGAAAGCTTCGCGTCGTAGAACTGGGCTTCGCCGTTCGCCGTCTTGCGCTTCGCAAGCGCGGTTTCCGCGATCCGCGTCCAGATATAGCCGAGCGCGACGAGGCCGAAGGCGCGCAGATATTCCGAGGCCGCTGCCGCCGCCTCTTCGGGATCGGCCAGGCCCTTCTGCGCTAGCAGTGCGGTGATCTGTTGCGAACGCCCGAACGCCTTGAAGGTCGGCAGCACGAAATCC
>JAATGI010000179.1 GCA_015654725.1 Rhodospirillales bacterium | reverse complement strand
GCTGCTGGGTGCGCCGCTCGAACTTGGGCGGCGGCTCGGTCTCGCGCCCCCGACGCTCGAGGCAATCGCCGCCCTGAGCAGGCTTGCCGCTAACCCGCGTTGATCGGCGGGACCACCAGGATGGTGGTTTTCCTCGGCAGCTTGGCGCGCGACAGGGTGACATGCGGCCCGTCGGCGCGCTCGATCGGGTAGCGGTCGCCCACCAACCGAAGAAAGCGGTCGAGCACGGCCGGGGTGAAATAATGCATGGGGATGACCAGCGGCGCCTTGACCTGGTCAATGACTTCGAGGATGTCGCGCTGGCCGAGGGTATAGGCGCCGTCCACCGGCGCGATCAGCACGTCTATCTGCCCCATCTCGGCGAGATGTTCCGGCTCCAGCGTCTGATGCAGATGGCTGAGATGGGCGATACATAGATCGGCGAGGTCGAAAACGAAAATCGAATTGCCGCCGAACTCGGTGCCTTCGCCGACACGGATGTTGGTGGGCACGCTGTGAATATGAACGTCGCCCCATTTGAGATCGTAATGCGGAATGCCGGACCCGGTGTCCCAGCCGCGCAGCACCAGCTTGATCCCGGGATCGGGATAATCGGTGTAATGGGTGATATGGGCGTGGTTCATCGTCACGATGTCGGGGACGAAATCGGGCCGGATGAAGCCGTTATAATCGGTGACGATACTGACGCCGCCGGGGCTTTGAATGAGAAAGCTGGCATGGCCGAGAAAGGTCAGATCGACGGTGCCGGCGGCGGTCGCGGCCGGCGTGAAGGCCACCGGCATCGGGCGCGTCGCCGCCGCGATCGCAGGCGAACAGCCGGCGGCCAGGGCCGGCGTCATCGGCGCCGATAACAACGCGATCAAGGGAAATAGCCCGGCGCGCCATCGCCGGCGGGAAACCATAAACATAAAGATCGCCGCGACGGTCACGGCGATCTCTTAGCGCGCTCGCTCGCTATCGAGAAGAACGGTATGAGAGCGCAGCTTTCGTTGCAGCCGCGCCAGGATCTCGCTGAGGATTGTCCCCTTCGCCAGCGGCAGGCGCCCCGTCAGCAGCGTGAATTCGCCTTTCCGGTCGGTGCCGGACGCGGATTTCACCACGGTATAGAGCGCGCCTTCCTCGCTGTTGCGGTAGACGGCGAACAACGCCTTGCCGTCTTGCAGCCCGATGGCATAGTCGCGCCAGTGGCCGCGGGCGACCTCGCGGCTATAAAGCGACAATAGCTGGTTGAGTTCGGGACGGCTGAAGAAGGTCGGCCTCACCCGACGCCGAAGATCGCCAAGGCGGATGACTGTCCCCATGTGCCGCCAACCTAGTTTCAATTCCGTTACACCGGGGCTAGTTTTCCTCATTTTTGGGCCAAGGTCCAGACTCCGATCGTTATCGCCAACACCGCCTCGGCCAAATAAAGGGCCAAATCGCGGGGCTTGCGGCAGGTTTGCGTCGCCGCTGGCGAAAAGCTATGGTGACGCCCGTTTTTGCCGGAGTGGGGCGTCGCGTGAGCGATATTTTCAAGGAAATCGACGAGGAACTCAGGCGGGACAATGTAGCCAAGCTGTGGCAACGCTACGGCCGGTACGTTATTGCCTTTGCGGTTGTCGTGGTGGTCGCGACCGGGGCGACCGTGGCTTGGCGGGGATATCAGGATCGTATGCGGGCGGCCGAAGGCGAGCGTTTCGCGGTGGCGCTGGACTTCGCCCGAGCCGGCAAGTTCAAGGAGGCCGGCAGCGCCCTGACCGGGCTGGCCCAGGATTCCGGCCGGCGCGCCGTGCTGGCTCGTCTCGAAACCGCGGCTTTGGAGGCGCGCGGGGGCGATGCGGTCCGCGCCCAAGCGAGTTATGAAGCGATCGCGGCCGACGCTTCGGTCGATACCCCGGTGCGCGATCTGGCGACCATTCTCGCGGTCCAATACGGCTTGGCGAATTCGGATCCAAAGCGTCTGATCGACCGGCTGCAACCCTTTGTTTCGGGCGACAGCCCGTGGCAGCCGAGCGCGCTGGAACTGACGGCGCTCGCGCAACTGAAGGCGGGCGACAAGACGGCCGCGCACGCGACCTATCAGCGCCTCGCCGACGATCTCGCGGCACCGCAAGGCATGAGGACCCGCGCCGCGGAAATGGTCGCGGTGCTCGCGCCGTGATTTTGACCACAAGGAGTGCGGTGAAACGAATCCTGGTTCCGCTCGCGTTCGGCTTGGCTGTCGCCCTCGCCGGTTGCGAGACCACCAGCGACTTGGCGGACACGATCCTGGGTCAAAACGCCAAGGAGCCGCTGACCGGCAAGCGCGTCGAAATCTTGCCGGCGGACCGTCCGGTTCAGGCCGATCCCGATCTCAAGAACGCCGAGGTTCGGCTGCCGCGGCCGCAGCCGAATACCGAATGGCCGCAAGCGGGCGGCTTTCCCAATCATGCCATGCAGCATCTCGCCCTGGCCGGGAACCTGCGGGAGATTTGGCGCGTCGATATCGGCGAGGGCGACGGCCGTTACACCCGGATCACGTCGCAGCCGATCGTCGCCGCGGGCCGCATCTATGGGATCGACGGGAAAGACATCGTCTTCGCGCGCGACACACGCTCCGGAAGGGAATTGTGGAACTTCGATACCAAGCCCCGGCGAGAGCGCGATAGCGCATTCGGCGGCGGCGTCGCCTTCGCCGACAACAAGCTCTATGTCGCCACCGGTTACGGCCATCTGCTCGCCCTCGACGCGAGGACCGGCAAGAAGATTTGGGAGCATGCGGCGGAAGCGCCGTTTCGCGGCGCGCCCACGGTAATCGACGGCCGCGTGTTCGCGGTCAATGTCGATAACGAGCTGGTCGCGGTGGCGGCGGCCGACGGTCACCAGCTTTGGACGCATAACGGTCTGCCTGAGACCGCCGATATTCTCGGCACGCCGTCGCCGGCGGCGTCGGGCGACACCGTCGTGGTGGCCTATTCCTCCGGCGAGATTTTCGCGCTGCGGCTCGAAAATGGACGCCCGGAATGGACCGACAACCTCGCCACCGCGCAGCCGGTAGGAGCGCTAAGCGCGCTTGCCGATATTCGCGGCCGGCCCGTGATCGATCGCGGCCGGGTGTTCGCGGTGAGCCATAGCGGCCGTATGGTCGCGATCGACCTGCGGACCGGCGACCGGGTCTGGGAACAGGATATCGGCGGCACCGAAGGGCCGTGGGTGGCGGGCGACTATATTTATGTCCTGAGCAACGATATCAGCCTGTTGTGCCTGACCTGGAAGGACGGCCGCGTGCGTTGGACGACCAACCTGCCGAGTTACGAAAATCCCGAAAAGAAGCGCGACCCGATCCGTTGGGTGGGGCCGATCCTGGCCGGCGACCGGCTCATCGTCGTCGCTTCAAACGGCCAAGCCTTCTCGGTGTCGCCCTATACGGGCAAGCCGCTCGGCACCACCGATTTTCCCGACGGAATTACCGTCGATCCGATCGTCGCCAATAACGTGCTCTATGTCATGACCGACCAAGCCGAGCTGATCGCGCTTCGGTGAGCTAGCGATCCGACGATGGCGTTTACAGTCGCGATCGTTGGCCGTCCCAATGTCGGAAAATCGACGTTGTTCAATCGCCTGGTCGGCCGTGCCGCCGCGCTGGTCGATGAAGCGCCCGGCTCGACCCGCGACCGGCGCGAAGGCGCGGCGCGGCTCAGCGATTTGAATTTTCGCGTCATCGATACGGCGGGTCTCGACGAGTCACGCCCCGGCAGCCTTGGCGAGCGCATGCAGGAACAGACCGCGCGGGCGCTGGCCGGCGCCGACGCGATCCTGTTCGTGATCGACGCGCGCGCCGGGGTGACGCCGTTCGACCGCCATTTCGCCGATCGTTTGCGCCGCGCCAAGCAGCCCGTGGTGCTGATCGGCAACAAGGCCGAAAATCTACGGTCGGTGGCCGAGGCAGGCGAGGCGTTTTCGCTCGGGCTCGGCGCGCCGGTGCTGATTTCGGCCGAGCATGGCGAAGGCATGGCGGAATTGTTCGAGGCGTTGGCGCCGCTGATGCAGGGGAGCGAGGCGCTCGCGGCGGAATCCGGTGACGCGCCGCTGCGCCTTGCCGTGGTCGGCCGGCCCAATGTCGGCAAATCGACGCTGATCAACCGGCTCATCGGCGAGGAGCGTCTGCTGGCCGGCCCCGAGGCGGGGATTACGCGCGACGCGATTTCGATCCAGTGGCAATGGCGTGGCCGCGCCATCCGGCTCGTCGATACGGCGGGGATGCGCCGGCGCGCCAAGATGGAGGCCAAGATCGAGAAACTCTCCGTCGCCGAGACGCTTAACGCGATCCGCTTCGCCGAAATCGTCGTGCTTGTCGCCGATGCGACACAAGGGCTGGAGAAGCAAGACCTCGGCATTGCCGAACGGGTCGCGGACGAGGGCAGGGGGCTGGTGCTCGCGATCAACAAATGGGACCTGGTCGCGAACAAGCGCGCGGCGTTGAGCGAACTGCGCGACCGCGTCGAGTTCGGGCTGCCGCAAGTGAAGGGCTTGCGCATGGTGACGTTGTCGGCTTTGAGCGGCGCCGGGCTGGACAAGCTGCTGCCGGCGGTGGTGGCGACGCACGAGGCGTGGAGCCGCCGGGTGCCGACGCCGGTGCTCAATCGCTGGCTCGGCGAGATGTTGGAGCGTCATCCGCCGCCTTTGGTCGCGGGCCGGCGGCTCAAGCTGCGCTTCATCACCCAGGTCAATATTCATCCGCCGACCTTCGCGCTGTTCGCCTCGAAGCCGGGCGAGCTGCCGGAAGCCTATCGCCGCTATCTGGTCAATGATCTGCGCGAGCGCTTCGATCTGCCGGCGGTGCCGATCCGAATGATGCTTAGGAAGGGCGACAATCCGTACGCCGGGAAAAAGGGTTGAGTGCTACAGCCGCTCCACGATCGTCACATTCGCAAGCCCGCCGCCTTCGCACATGGTTTGCAAGCCCCAGCGCAGGCCGCGATCCTTCAAGGCGTGGATCAGCGTCGTCATCAGCTTGGCACCGGTGCCGCCCAAGGGGTGCCCCAGCGCGATCGCGCCGCCATGAACATTGAGCCGAGCCGGGTCGGCGCCGGTATGCCGGAGCCACGCGATCGGCACCGGTGCGAACGCCTCGTTGACTTCGTAGAGATCGATATCGCCGATCTTCATGCCGGATTTTTTCAAGGCGCGCTCGGTGGCAAACAGCGGCTCCTCCAGCATGATGACGGGATCGCCGCCGGTGACGGTCATGTGATGGACCCGCGCCAGCGGCTCGGCGCCGAGCGACTTCAAGCCACGTTCGTTGGCCAAGAGCAGCCCTGCGGCGCCATCGCAAATCTGGCTCGAGGTCGCGGCGGTGACGCGGCCGCCCTCCTTCAATAGTTCCACGCCCTTGATGCCGTCGAGGCTGACATCGAAGCGAATGCCCTCGTCGATCTTGTGCATTCGCTTGGTGCCGTCGGGCGAGACTACTTCGATCGGCAGGATTTCCGCCTCGAACTTTCCGGACTTGGTGGCCTTGGCGGCCTTGACGTGGCTGTCATAGGCGTATTGGTCGAGCTGGTCCCTGGTTAGCTGATGCTTCTCCGCCATCATTTCGGCGCCGGTGAATTGGCTGAAGACGATGCCGGGATAGCGTTCTTCCTGGCGTGGTCCTTTGGCGGTGCCGTAACCGTGCTGCTGCAACACCGTCGAGGACAGATTCATCGGGACCCGACTCATACATTCGACGCCGGCCGCGATCACCACATCCATCGCGCCCGACATCACCGTCGCCGCGGCGAAATGCAGCGCCTGCTGCGACGAGCCGCATTGGCGATCGACCGACGTCCCCGGCACGCTTTGCGGCAGCTTCGACGACAGCACGGCGCCGCGCGCGATGTTGGTCGATTGCTCGCCGGCCTGTACCACGCAGCCCATCACCACGTCCTCGATCAGCGCCGGGTCGGCGCCGGAGCGGTCGATCAGCCCATTCAGCACTTCGCCCGCGAGGTCGGCGGGATGCCAGCCCGACACCGCGCCGCCGCGCTTGCCGCCCGCAGTCCGCGCCGCCGCCACGATATAGGCTTCGCCCATGGTAATTCCTTTCAGATGACGGAGTGTCCCCGCTCGGGCCCGGATCCCTATCAATCTTAGCGCAACCGGCCTTTTCAACGCGAGAGATGATAAGCTCGCGCCACCATTTCATCGGGCAAGGGGCAGGCCATGGAACTGCGGGAATTTTTTCCGGCCGGGTTGTTCGCGGGCAAAACTGTTTTCGTCACCGGCGGCGGCAGCGGCATCAATCTCGGCATCGCCAAGGGCTTTGCCGCGCTGGGCGCCAATATCGCGATCTGCGGCCGGACCCAGGCCAAGCTCGACGGCGCCGCGAAGGAACTTGAGGCGCTCGGCGCCAAGGTCTCGGCGCGTGCCGCCGATGTCCGCAAGCCGGACGAACTCAACGCGGCGCTGTCGGCCTGCCGCGACACGTTGGGGCCGGTCGATATTCTGATCTGCGGCGCCGCCGGTAATTTTCTGGTGCCGGCGGAAAAGCTCTCGCCCAACGGCTTCAAGACCGTGATCGATATCGACCTCATCGGCTCGTTCAACGCCGCGCGCCTCGCTTTCGATCAACTGGCGCAGACCCGCGGCTCGATTATTTTCATCTCCGCCGGCATGGCGCACATGCCCTACGCCTATCAACTCCATGTCGGCGCCGCCAAGGCGGGCATCGACCGGATGATGCAGAATCTCGCCCTGGAATGGGGGCCTCACGGCATCCGCGTCAACAGCATCGTTCCTGGCCCGATCGCCGGCACCGAAGGCATGAAGCGCCTCGGCGGCGAGGATCATGAGCGGCGCGGCGGGCTGGGCGTGCCGCTCGGCCGCATGGGAGCGGTCGAGGATATCGCCAAGGCCGCGCTGTTCCTGTCGTCGCCGGTGGCGGATTGGATTACCGGCGTGGTGCTGGCGGTCGATGGCGGCTCGGGTCTCGCGGGATCGGCCAATTTCAATGCCAGTGCCGCCGCGCTCCTGGCGGCGCAGGTTCGGTAACTAAGCCGTTACCGTTTCGCCGTTTCGCTCGCACCCGGCTTCGGCCAAGGCGACGAACGGCTCGGTCACGTCCTCGGGTTGCCGCAGTCGCGATTTGTCCTCGGCGGGAAAGGCGTTGAGCCGCAGCTTGGTGTGGACCGGTCCGGGATCGACCAGATTGACGCGGATCGGCGTATTCGCGCATTCGGCCGCGTAAATCCGCGCCAGTGCGTCGAGCCCGGCCTTGCTCGCGGCGTAAGCCGCCCAATAGGGCGCGGTCTCGCGCGCGGCGGCGCAGGTGGTGAAGATCGCGCGGCCTCCGTTCGATCGGCGCAACAGCGGATCGAGCGACCTGATCAGCCGATAATTGGCGGTAAGATTGACCGCGATCATGTCCTGCCAAACGGTGGGATCGATGTGCCCGACGGGTGACAGGCTCGGCAGCACGCCGGCATTGCCGACCAAGACGTCGAGATGGCCGAACCGCTCATGGAGTGCCCCGCCCATGCGGTCGATCTCGTCGAAGTCCGTGAGATCGAGCGGCACCAGCGTGGCCGCGCCGCCGATTTGCCGTATCGCGTCGTCGAGCTCCTCGAGCGCGCCTTGCGTGCGCGCGACCGCGATGACATGCGCGCCCTCGGCGGCGAAG
>JAATGI010000386.1 GCA_015654725.1 Rhodospirillales bacterium | reverse complement strand
TGGCTGCAATACTCGATCGAGCAGGAGGCGCGCGCCGACCAGGCCGCGCTCACCTTCCTCGACCGCACCCATCAATCGGCGCGCGGCCTGCTGCAATTCTTCGAGATTTTAACGCAAAACGAATTCCTCACCGGGCAACAGGAAGATCCGTATCTGCGCACCCATCCGCTGACCACGCAGCGCATCGATTACGTTCGCACGCACGTCGAATCCTCGCCTTATTCCAACAACCCCGATCCGCCGGCCTGGATCGCGATCCACCAGCGGATGAAGGCGAAGCTGGCGGGCTTCCTCCAAGCGCCGCAAGACACGCTGGCGCAATACAAGGAGTCCGACACCTCGCTTCCCGCCCGCTACGCGCGCGCCATCGCCTACTACCGCATTCCCGATCTGGAACACGCCGTCCCGGCGATCGACGCGCTGATCCATGACTATCCGGACGATCCCTATTTCGAGGAACTGAAGGGCCAGATGCTGTTTGAGAACGGCCGCATCGCCGACGCGGTCGCGCCCTATCAGCAGGCGACGACGCTCGATCCCACCTCGATGCTGCTGCGGCTCGAACTGGCGCAAGTACAACTGGAAACCGAAAACGCCGCGCTGGTGCCGGCGGCGCTGCGCAATCTGAAGGAGGTCGTGCGCGATGAAGTGCAGAACGCGGAAGCGTGGCGCCTCCTCGCCATCGCCTATGGCCGCGGCGACAATATGGGCATGATGGCGCTGGCGCTCGCGGAGCAGGGTGCGTCCTCGGGCGATCACCAAATGGCGCGGCAGCAGGCGCTCCACGCGCTGCAACTCCTGCCCGCCGGCCCGGACCGGCAGCGCGCGCAGGACATCGCCGACGAAGCCAAGCGCGAAAAGGACGATTGAACATGCCTGCCCGGACGCTCCCAATCGTGGCGCTGGCATTGCTGGCGGCCGCGCTCCTGCTCGCGCCCGCGCGCGCCGACGACGCCCTGACCCCGGCTCAAAGCAAACAGGTGTAGCAGATCATTCGGGACTATTTCGAGAAACATCCCGAGCTGCTGCTCGACGCGATGCGGGCGGCCCAGGACCAGGCCAAGGTCGAACGGGACGCCAATCTGCGCGCCACCATTCGCGACCGCCATGCCGAGATTTACGACGACCCGTCGTCGCCGGTGGGCGGCAATCCCCGCGGCGACGTCACCATCGTCGAGTTCTTCGACTACCGCTGCCCTTATTGCAAGCAGACGCAGCCGATGATCGAAACCATGCTCAAGGAAGATTCCAAGCTGCGCATCGTCTATAAGGAATTTCCGATTCTTGGGCCGGAATCGGTCTATGCCAGCCGCGTCGCGCTCGCGGCCCGCATGCAAGGCAAATACGTCGCCTTCCACCAGGCGATGATGAACACCAAGGGCAAAATCACCGAGGATGTCATCCTCAAGGTCGCGGCCTCGGTCGGCACCGATATCGCGCGGGCGAGAAAAGACATGGACGCGCCCGAGATCGCCGCCGTGATCGGCAAGAACCTGACGCTCGCCGACGCGCTCGACGTCGAGGGCACGCCGGCCTTTATCGTCGGCGACAAGGTGATTCCCGGCGCGCTCGATCTCGACGAGCTGAAGCGACTGGTCGCCGACGCGCGGCACCCGGGTTGACGCCGCGGCGATGAGCGACGCCGGCGATTATCGCGCGCTGTTGGACCTCGCCGTCGCGGCGGCGCTCAAGGCCGGCCCCGCCATTCTCGACGTCTATCGCGAGGATTTCGCGGTCCGGCGCAAGGCGGACCAATCGCCGGTGACGCTCGCGGACGAGCGCGCCGAGGCGGCGATCCTGGAGATGCTGGAACGCGAAGCGCCCGAGATCGCCTGTGTCGCCGAGGAGCGCGCCGCCGCTCTCGGCGTGCCTGGCGCGGCGCCGCCACGCTTTTGGGCGATCGATCCGCTCGACGGCACCAAGGAATTCGTCGCCCGCAACGACGAATTCACCGTCAATATCGGCCTCATCGAAGGCGACGCGCCGGTGCTGGGCGTGGTGTTGGCCCCGGCCCTGGGCTTCGTCTATGCAGCGCGCGGGCCGGGAACGGCCTGGCGCCGCCACGGTAGCGGCCG
>JAATGI010000176.1 GCA_015654725.1 Rhodospirillales bacterium | reverse complement strand
GTTCCGGAAATAACCGGGACGACGATCACGATCGTACATGGGCCCTCAAGATGAAATCCATGAAAGAAACACCATAACGCGAAACCGACCGACTCGCCAGCGTTAGTCGTGACCTCGGCCCGGGATATTAGCGATGCCTTGCATGCTATTCAAAGGGTGAAACCGCCATCGGCGATATGGATCGCGCCGGTGGTAAAGCCGGCTTCGTCGCTGGCTAAATAAACGGCAAGAGCGGCGATTTCCTCGGGCGTTCCGAGCCGGCCCATGGGTTGCCGGTCGACAAAGGCGCGGCGGACGGCGTCGCCGCCGCCCTGGGCGGCGATGCGGTCTTCCAGCGACGGGCTTGCCACCGTGCCGGGGCAGATGGCGTTGCAGCGAATGCCCTGGCGGATGAAATCGGCCGCCACCGCCTTGGTCAGGCCGATCACCCCGGCCTTGCTGGTGCCGTAGGCGAAGCGGTTCGGGGCGCCTTTGACCGAGGACACCGAGGACGACATGTTGACGATCGAGCCGCCCTTTCCACTCGCCAGCATCGCCGGCAAAAAGGCGCGGATCATGCGATACATGCTTTTAAGATTGAGATTCATGGTGACGTCCCAATCCTGCTCGGCGCAATCGAGCACGGTGCCGTGATGGACATAGCCGGCGCAATTGAACAGCACATCGAGCGCGCCCAGTTCGGCCGCCAGCGCCGCGATCGCGTCGCCGTCGGTAACATCGAGCCGGCGCGCCGCGACCGTGGCGGGCAAGCCGCCGAGCTTGGCCGGATCGATATCGGCGGCGATCACGGACGCGCCCTCGGCGGCGAAGGCCAGCGCCGTCGCCCGCCCGATCCCCTGCCCGGCCGCCGTCACCAGCGCCTTCTTGCCTTTGAGCCGTTCGGCCATGATCTGCTCCCGTTTGTTGAACGCGATGCCGCCGAAGAAGATTCAGCTTCGGGGGGTTCAGCCCCCACCCCGCAACGCTTCGCGTTGCTGCCCACCCCCGCAAGCGGGGGAGGGTTGGGAGGGGGCTGGCCTTGACCCGTTATCGCCTCGCATCTATTGGCTCACAAGTAACCGCGGCTTTGTTATGTCGAAGACCAGGAGGAAACAATGGCGCCGGACGACGCGTTGCGGACCGACACGAAGCGTAAACCCTTGCCGCGGCCGGAACCCGGCCTCACGCCCGAGGCCATGATCGCCCGCGCGCGCGATCTGCGCCCGCTGTTGCGCGAGGAGCAGGAGGAGAATGACGCGCGCGGCCATTATTCGCCGCGCCTCCACCAGGAATTCCTCAAGGCCGGTTTCTACCGCTGCGTTCAGCCCAGGCTGTTCGGCGGCTATGAATTCGACTTCCCGACCTTTTGCAAAGTCATCATCGAAATCTCGCGCGGCCATCCGTCGAGCGGCTGGTGCTACACCCTCGCCTCCTCGCACGCGATGCTGATCGGCTCGCATTGGTCCGAGGAAGCGCAGGCGGAATTGTTCGGCCCGCAGGGCGATTTCCGCTCGCCGCACCGCGCGCCGCCCAACGGCACCTTCAAGCGCGCCGAGGGCGGCTATATCGTCAACGGCACCTGGTCTTATTCGTCGGGCGTGCCGGTCTGCACCCATTTCACCGCCGGCGGCCTCATTTTCGCCGAAGGCAAGCCGCCGGTCGCGATCAATTTCACCGTGCCGATCGATCAGGTCGAGATCTTGCCCGATTGGGGCGGCGATCTGAATCTCGGCATGCGCGGCAGCGGCTCGAACAGCGTGCGCCTGACCGATGTGTTCGTGGCGGACCGGTTCTTTTCGGAATCGAGCCGCATGATGTCGGGCGCGGATCAGCGCCTCGGCACGCCGGGCACGCGGCTGCACGGCAATCCGATGTATTTGGGCCAGATGGGCGGGCCCTATCACACCACGCTCGGCGCCATCACCGCCGGCACCGCGCGCGCCGCTTGCGACGAATTCGAGGACATGATGCGCACGCGCAAGGTCGTGTTCGACCACGCCGCCTCGCGCCTCACCAACCAGGAAAATCAACGCCCCTTCGGCAAGGCGCTGAACCTCACCGACGCCGCCGAGGCGCTGACCCTCGCCGCGGCGCAAGGCTACATGGATTATTGCGCGCGCTGGGCACGGGACCGGACGCCCATTTCCGCCGACGACACGCTGCGGCTGTGGGGCATGGCGCAGGAGGCTTGTTTCATGGCCTGCGAGGCGGTCGAGCTGCTGTTCCAAAATTCCGGCTCGAACGCCTCCAACAAAGGCAACCGCATCGAGCGCTATTTGCGCGACGTGCAGATGTACCGCATCCATCCGGCGGCTCAGCCCTGGACCGGCCTTGCCCGCGCGCAATCCTATCTCGGCTTGCCGATCTGGATGTTCGGCAATCCGCCGCCAGGGCCGCCGCCAAAGTGAGCGCGACGAACATGCCAGACACCGCCGCCAACCCATCCCACGATACCGACCTGTTCGAGCCGGTCCAGGTGGGACCGTATCGATTGGCGAACCGCATCGTCATGTCGGCGATGACGCGCAACCACTCGCCCGACGAAATTCCGGGGCGGCTCAACGCCGAATATTACGCGCAGCGCGCCACGGCCGGGCTGATCATCGCCGAATCGACGGCGATATCGGAGCAAGGATTGGGCTGGCGAAACTCGCCCGGCATCTACTCGGCGGCGCAGATCGAAGGCTGGCGCGGCGTCACCGCCGCGGTGCACCGCGCCGGCGGGCGGATTTTCCTGCAGCTCTGGCATTGCGGGCGCGGTTCGCATTACCGGGCGCGGCCCGGCAACCAGCTCCCGGTCGCGCCCTCGGCGCTGCAATCGCCCGGCCACATCGTAACGCCGAACGGGCGCGAGCAATGTTCGATGCCGCGCGCGCTCGATCTCGCGGAAATCCCCGGCGTGATTGGGCAATTCCGCCAAGCGGCGGCAAACGCGCTGGCCGCTGGTTTCGACGGCGTCGAGATTCACGCCGCCAACGGCTACCTGCTCGACCAGTTTCTCCAGGACGCGACCAACCACCGCGCCGACCGCTATGGCGGCTCGATCGAGAATCGCTGCCGGCTGCTCTGGGAGGTGGCGGAAGCGGTGACCGGGGTATGGGGCGCGAGCCGGGTCGGCGTCCATATCTCGCCGGCCAATGTGCATCACGGCATTTCCGACCGCGAGCCCGACCGGCTCTTCGGCGCCGTCGCCGAGGGACTGAACCGGTTCGGCCTGGCCTATTTGAACGTGGTCGAGGGCGCGACCGACCCGGTCGACCGGGAGCTGCCGTTCGACTGGGACCGTTTGCGGCGGCTCTATCGAGGCACCTATATCGCGAACAACAAATTCGATCTGGCGCGCGCGAAGGAAGCGCGGCGGCGAAACCACGCCGACCTGATCTCTTTCGGCCGTCTCTTCATCGCCAACCCCGATCTGGTCGAGCGTTTCCGCCTCGGCGGCCCGCTCAATGAGCTGAACCGGGCGAAGATCTCGTCGCCCGATCATACCGGCTATACCGATTATCCGTTTCTGTCCGCGCGTTGACCGACGCAACCAGGGTGAAGCGCGATCCGGATGTTCGGCAATCCGCCGCCGGGGCCGCCGCCGAGGTGACAGCGGCCTCGCCCGACACCATATACATGGGAGTTGGACCACGGACGTTCGCGACGGAGGCCGACCATGAATAAGCTGATCTCGACGGCGATGATGGCTTTGGCGCTCGCCGCCATGCTGGGCGTCGGGCCGATTTCGGCCCTGGCCCGTGGCGGAAGCGGCGGCGGCGGTGGCGGGTGGGGCGGCGGCGGCGATTGGCATGGCGGCGGCGACCGCTTCGGCGGCTATGGCTATGGCGGCTATGGCGGCATCGGTGTCTATGTCGATCCGTACGGGTGGGGATATCCGGATTATGGCTATCCCTACGGCTACCCGCCCGACATTTATCCCGATCAATATTCGGATCTCTCGGGCCCGCCGCCCCAGGCCCCGCCCACCGGGCCGGCGCCGCAGAGCTTCTGGTATTTCTGCCGGTCGGCGAACGCCTATTACCCCTACGTCTCGTCGTGTCCGGAGGCGTGGCAACAGGTCCCGACGACACCTCCATCCCAGCAAAATTCGGCGGCACCGGCGTCATCGATGTCGATCCCCTCGCGGGATGAAGCGATGCAGGCCCGGAGGCGGTTCGCACAATGGTCTCTGGACTCGTGCGTTGCTACGACTATTAAAAGGACCGTGGGGCCGAGGCCTTGTTTCGCCAGACTGGCATTGCTTCCGGCCAGCGGATCGGACGGGTAGTCGCCATGCCCAACTTGCGACTAGTGGGTCGGAAACGGCGTTCGAGTCGACTTCCGGGCGCGCCCGCACCCACACAGGAGGTCATCTCCTCGAAGCGGACTTCCGGCCCGTGACACCCAAATCCGACCTTTCTTCGAACGGCGCGTTGTCCGCCCGAAACTTCCTAGAACATGGGACTCGGGACAGCTACAAACGAATGAGAGCCTGTATCGAATTGGATGCCTTCGGGGGTGCATCCC
>JAATGI010000006.1 GCA_015654725.1 Rhodospirillales bacterium | reverse complement strand
GGCGCCCGCGCCGGTACCGCCGGAGCGGCTTCGGGAACTGCATATCCGTCTCGCCTTGCCGCCCGCGCCGGCCAAGGACGAAACCGCCGGGCGGGGATGACATCGCCGACCTAACCCTATGCTCCAACATCGGTTAGTGAGATATTGGCCATGCCCATGTTCCGTTTCGTCAGTGTCCTTACGCTCGTTCCGCTCGCCTTTGGGGCGGTCCCGGCGTTCGCGGTGGATATTCAACCGCATCGCGCGCTCTACAGCTTGACGCTCGGCACCGCCAAGTCGGCGAGCGGGGTGGTCGGCGCCAGCGGCGCCATGACCTATGAATGGGGCGAGACCTGCGGCGGTTGGACCGTCGAGCAGCGCTTCCGGCTGCGGCTCGAATACACCGATCAGGACGCGGCCGAGATCACCTCCAACCTGGTGACCTGGGAGTCGAAAAGCGGCGACCGTTATCGCTTCAACGAGCGCAGGATGCGGAATGGCGCGCTCGACGAGGAGATTCGCGGCGAGGCGCATTTGAACGTGCCGCAAAGCTATACCCTCGGGTTCGATCCGGGCAGCGCGAAGCTGACCGTCGGCGCGCGCGCCACCATCGAACAAGCGGCTGACGCCAGCCGCAAGGCACCGAGCTATCACGTTCTCGTGGTCGGCCATGGCGGGCCGGCAAACCCCGGCTCGAACGCGGGCGCCAAGGCCGAGGACGAACGCTTGTCGCGGCAGCGCGCCGAGGCCGCGCGCGCCGAATTGATTCGCGCCGGCGTGCCGGCGACCACGGTCAAGATCGCGGCCGGCGCGTCGGAACCATCGCCGATTTCGGTCATCCAGGACACCCCGGATACGTCGACGGAACGGCCGGTCGAGATCGTTCTCGAGCCGACCGAGCGCGGCGGCGCCGCGGTGTTCACCAAGCCTGAAGAAGCCACGATTCCGTTAAAGCCCGACGTGTTGTTTCCGACCGCGCATACCGTGTTCCTGGTCGAACGGGCGCTTGCCGGCGATCCCTTCGTCGTGCGTTCCGTCTTCGACGGCACAACGGTCGACGACGCCACCATGATCTCGGCGGTCATCGGCAAGACCTTGAAGCCGGGCGACGACCCCCCCGAGCACCCGATCAAGAGCCCGATTCTGGACCGGCCGTCCTGGCACATGCGACTCGCGTTTTTCCCAGCCGAAAGCAAGGCCGATGAACCCGACTATGAGTTGAGCATGCGGGTTCTGGACAACGGCGTGTCCCAGGACATGGCGCTCGATTACGGCGACTATATCGTTAAGGCCGCGCTCGACCGGATCGAGCCCCTGCCGAAGCCGGCGTGCTGACGGCGCGGCGGTGCCCCACCCCCCCGGTGGCGCCGAGTCGCGGATAATCTACTGAAACTTACCAAATATTAAGGTAAACCAATCTATAGAGACGGTAGCACGGTCGTTACGGGAGGGAACATTGACGTTTCCGGTGCTGCCACGAGAGGTTGTAATTCTGCGTCATCCTCGCGCGGTTTTGTCGAAGGATGGAGCGATGGCCAAACGGGTTCTCATTGTCGAGGACAATGACCTCAACATGAAATTATTCCACGACCTGTTGGAGGCGCATGGCTACGACACCCTTCAGACCAAGGACGGTCTCGAGGCGCTTCAGCTCGCGCGCCAGCACCGCCCCGACCTGATCTTGATGGATATCCAATTGCCCGAGGTGTCCGGCCTCGAAGTGACCAAATGGATCAAGGAAGACGATAATTTGAAGTCCATCCCGATCATCGCGGTCACCGCGTTCGCGATGAAGGGCGACGAGGAAAAAATTCGCGAGGGCGGCTGCGAGGCCTACATCGCCAAGCCGATTTCGATCGGGAATTTCCTCGAAATCGTTCGGCGCTTCCTGAATTAGAGGGCGAGATGTCCGCGCGTATCCTGGTGGTCGATGACGTGACTGTGAATGTTCGCCTGCTCGAGGCGAAGCTCTCCAGCGAATATTTCAACGTCGTCACCGCCTTGAATGGCGAGAAGGCGCTGGAACTCGCCCTGGCGGAGCGGCCCGATCTGGTGCTGCTGGATATAATGATGCCGGGGATGGACGGTTTCGAAGTCTGCCAGCGCCTGAAGGCGGACTCGCGCACGGCCGACATTCCGGTGGTGATGGTGACGGCGCTTTCGGACGTGGCGGACCGGGTCAAGGGATTGCAATCGGGCGCCGACGATTTTCTCACCAAGCCGGTGGACG
>JAATGI010000037.1 GCA_015654725.1 Rhodospirillales bacterium | reverse complement strand
GGTTGCATCAGCCATTCCACCGTGCTGGTCGAGCATCCCGAGCTGGTCGCCGACCGCATCGAGCGTTACGCCGGCGCGGTCGGGCGCGAGAACGTCATCGCCGGCGCCGATTGCGGCTTCGGCACCCAGGCGAGCTCCGCCCCCGAGGTGCATCCGACCGTCGTATGGGCGAAGTTCCAGGCGCTCGCCGAGGGCGCGAGGATCGCCACCCAACGGCTGTGGGGATGACACGTCGTGGCGCGCCTTGGCGCGCCACAATTCCACCACCGCTCTGACTAAATTTTCTGGCACGGTGCGTTCCCGTCACTTCTCCCTCCGACTGGATCGCCGCCATGCGCAAATTTCCGATCTTCGCTCTCCTCCTTCTGGTGGTGGGCGTCTTCGCCGCGGCCCACGCTCCGCTGGTGGCGCGCGACTGGGACATCCTGCCCGCCGCGGCGCGAGAACCGCTGGCACGGGCTTATGACGAGCTGGGCCGGCGGCTGATCGTGGCGCGACCCGATGTCATCGTCGAAATCGCGCCGGATCATTGGGTCAATTTCTTCCTCGACAATCTGCCGAGCGTTTGCATCGGCATCGGCGACGAGCATGACGGCCCGCCCGAGCCGTTCATGCGCCGCGTCTTCCCGCACGAGACGATGCGCGGCCATGCCCCGTTGGGACGGCATATTCTCGAAACCGCGCTCGCCCGCGATTTCGAACCGTCGCTGTCTTATCGGCTCAAGCTCGATCACGGCTTTTGCATTCCACTTTGGCGCATGGGGCTGAGCCCGCCGCCCGCGATCGTGCCGATCATCGTCAACGACCTCGAGCCGCCGATGCCGAGCGTCGCGCGGTGCTTCGCCTGGGGGCACCTCCTCGCCCACGCGATCGCGAGCTATCCGTAACCGCTTCGCGTCGCGGTGCTGGCGTCCGGCGGCTTGAGCCATTCGATCGGCGAGCCGACCATGGGCGATATCGACGAGACGTTCGACGCCGAATGCATCCGGCTGTTCAGGAACGGCGCCGAACAGCCGCTGATCGATTTTCTTGGCCCGGCGATGCCGCGCGCCGGCAACGGCGCGGACGAGGTCCGCAATTGGGTCGTCGCCCATGCCGCCGCCGGCGCCAAGGGCTTCGAGCTGATCGACTATCTGCCGGTGCCCGAGGTCTATGTCGGCTGCGGCTTCGCCAGCTGGTCGGTCTAGCTATTCCGCCGCCTCGCGGTAGCCGGCGTAAGCGTCCGGGCCGTAGGTCGGCAGCGTGCGCCAATCGGCGTCTTTCGGAATTACATCGCTGAAGGCGCGAACGTGGCTCAGCTGCGTCGCCGCCGCCGCGGCGACGGCATCGCCGACGCTCTTGTCGCGCGCCGCGTTCACCAGGAAGCGGCGGCCGCGCACGATCGGAATATCGCTCGAGGCCAGTTGCTCCTTGGTCCGGTCGGCCCAGACACCTTGCGCCATGGCGACGGCATAGTCCTCGTGGCGCAGGATCGGGAAGCCGGAGAAGCTCTCGCCGGCCTTCATCCGCTCGCGGTTCTGGCCGAAGCGGTTATGGATGTCGCCCATGCCGGCGGCGAGATCGTTCTGGTCGCGCCCGTCATCGGGCGAGTTGCGGCGCATCAACGGCGTGCTCGGGCAGTAGAACAAATCCCATTGCACCGAATGCTCGTCATCGACCGGGATCGACATGGTGACGAGATGGCCGGTATCGAGCCCGCCGAACGACGGAATGAACGAAAACCATGGCGCCACGAATTCGCGGACACGGACATAAAGCCCGCCCTCCTTGGAGTTGCGCACCGCGGCCTCGCGATAGCCATAGGGCTTTTCCTCGAATTCGAAGCGCGGCGCCTTGTCGAAGGCGGCGCGTTCCAGATCGGCGACCTGCCCCGGCAATACGCTGACCCAATCCTGATGCAGGATGCCGACATGGGCGCTGTCGAGCTGGCCTTCGAGGCCGTTGACCCAGTTGGCATGGATCACGCCGATGCGCGAGCCGATATGCTCCGCCGGCAGATTCAGCCAAGGGAAATTCGGCATCGGCGCCGGCACGCCGCCGCCGAGCCAGACCCAGATCACGCCGGCCTTGTCATGGGCGGGATAGGCATTGACCTTGACGCGGGCGGCATATTGCTCGCGCCGCTCGGCCGGTTCCGCCGGAACGTCCAGCACCTTGCCGTGAAGATCGACCTTCCAGCCATGGAAGATGCAGCGGATCGCGCAATCCTCGACATGGCCCAAGGCCAACGAGACGCCGCGATGCGGGCAGCCTTCGTCGAGCACCCCGACCTCGCCGGTCTTGGCGCGGAACGCGACCAGGTCCTGGCCGAGAATCCTAAGGCGCTGCGGTGCCGCGCCCGGCACGAGTTGTTCGGCACGCATCGCGGGCACCCAAAAGCGGCGCATGAACTCGCCCATCGGCGTGCCCGGCCCGACGCGGCTGATCAGTTCGTTGTCTTCCTTGGAGAGCATGGTGGGTTTCCTCGGCGGAATTTTTAACGCGAAATCATATTCAGGACAGCTTACGCCTTTCGCGGCTTCAGCTCGACGCCGTAATCCGCTTCCAACAGTTTCACGATCTCGGTGAAATCGGGATTGCCCGGCAAAGCATCGCGGGCGCGCGCCCACCGCTTCGCGGTCAGCGCGATCTGCGGCGCGTCCATGCCGATATCCTGGGCAAGCTCGGCGGCGAGGCCGACATCTTTCGCCATCAGGGCAAGCGCGAAGCCGGCGCCGAATTTTCGATTCAGCACCTGATTCGGATAAAGGCCCTGCGAGGTGCCGCTGGCGCCGGTCGAGGCGTTGATAATGGCGAGCAACGTGGCCGGATCGAGGCCGAACTTGGTGCCGGCGATCAGGCCCTCGGCGACGGCGACGAGGTTGGTGGCGCCGAGATAATTATTGATCGATTTGGCGGCATGCCCGGCGCCGAGCGAACCCGCGACGAACAGCTTCTTGCCCATCGCCGACAGGATCGGCATGGCGCGCTCGATCGCCGCCGGATCGTCGGCGCCGATCATGATCGCGAGCGTGCCGGCGACGGCGCCGGTGACGCCGCCCGAGACGGGAGCGTCGACCAGGGTGATGCCGCGCTTCGCCAACTCCTTGCCGAGCGCCGCCGTGCCGGTGGCGCCGGAGGAGCTCATATCGATCAGGACGCTGCCTTTCGCCAGGCCGTCGGCGATGCCGTTCGCGCCGAGCGCCGCCTCGCGCACGATCTTGCCGTTGGGCAGCATGGTGATGACGATGTCGGAACGGCGCGCCGCGTCGGCGAGGCCCTCGGCGGCGTGAAAACCGATCTCCTGCGCGCGTTGCAACAGCAGCGGCCGGTTGATGTCGAAACCCGTAACCTCGTAGCCGGCCGTAACCAGGTTGCGGGTCATCGGCCCGCCCATATTGCCGAGCCCGACAAAGCCGAGCTTGGGCTTGGCGGGATCGCTCATGCTTTCACCGTCGGCGCGATCGCCGGCTGCGACGGCGCGGGTTCGAGGCCGAGCTTCTGCAGCTCCTCGATGATCGTATTCCGCGCGCTGCCGGCGAGCGGCGCGCCGCAATAGGCGAGGGCGTGGATGGCGAGTTCGAAGATCTTCTCCTTCGGCACGCCGTTATTGAGGGCGCCGCGCACATGGGTGCGAATCTGGTCGGGACGGTTCAAGGCGATCAGCATGGCCAGCGTCACGAGACTGCGCTCGCTGTGGGAGAACACGTCCCGCTTCCAGATCTCGCCGAAGGTGAAGGAGACCAGCAGCTCGTGATAGGGCCGCGTCAGCGGCGTGGTCAGATCGAGCGCGCGCTGCGAAAAATCACCGCCAAAAATTTCCTTTTGGATTTTGAGTCCGTCCTTTAACGATTCGGCTGTCACCCTCGCCTCCCGATATTGCTTTGGCGCAAGCTAACCCGATCTTGGCCGGATAGCCACGCCGGCATCAATGCGAACGGCGCCGGGGAGGCACCGGCGCCGCGCAATACTCGTTTCCGGGTCCGCGCGCCCGCGAGGCGGGACGCGGCCGAAATCCTACATGAATACGCCGTAAACCACGTCCTCGATTTCGTCGGTGGTCAAATTCACCAGGACCAGGTCGGGGCCGAACCGCACCCAGGCATAACCGGTCGGCGGCACTTCGAGGCCCAGCGCGGCGTAGTCGGCATAGAAATAGGCCGAGGTCAGGAACAGCGCCGGGAACACTCCGCCGATCGACCAGCGGCGGTACTGCCAGCCAGGCGGATAGACGAAAGCGGGGCCCGCGATGCGATTGTAAGATTGCCCGCGGTGCGAGAATTGATTGCCACGCGGCGGCTGCGGTCCGGCCTGCGGGGAACCGCCGGCCGGCTTCCCGGCTTGCGGGGTCTTACCCGGCTTGCCGGCGTTTGACGGGGATGGTTTGGACGGCTTGCCGGCGCTGGGCTTGCCCGCACTGGGCTTGCCCGCACCGGGTTTGCCCGCACTAGGCTTGCCCGCACCGGGCTTGCCAGCGGGCTGAGACGGCTTGCCGGGCTTTCCGGCGGGTTGAGACGGTTTGCCGCCGCCCGGCTTCGCTGGGCCGCCCTTGGCAGGCGGATTGCCGGGGGTATCGGCCTTTGCGACGGAAAAGACCGGGAACAGAAGGCCGGCCGCCGCGGCGGCGACCACGAGGCGTTGTGTCATTGCGTTCACGATTGCGGCTCCCGTTTCACCTGCGCGTCGAGCGGCAGATATAATCGATTGGCTTCCTCGCGGCAATCCGGCGCCTCGTTATGGCCCGGTATTCGACCCGTCATCGGACCCGCTCGATCAGCGCCTGCGCCGCCGCCGGCGCGCGCTCCTTGGCGCCGGAGATGAAATAGATGAAAACGTCGCCGCGCTCGGCCCATTCCTTGGCCTGCTTGGCCCAGCGATCGAGCTCGGCGGCGGCATAGCCGGTCGCGATCTCGGCCTGGGTGCGCATCAGCCGGGCATAGGTGAAATCCGCCGTCGGCTCGTCGATTTGCGGGAAGTCGTCATCGTCGGCGAAGCAGATCGCGATATTGTATTTGCGCGCCAGGTCGTAAAAGCGCGGGTCCTTGAAGGTCGGGCTGCGCAGTTCGAGCGCATGGCGCAGCGGCAGGCCATCGACCTCGCGCGGCAGCAGCTTGAGGAAGCCGCCGAAATCCTCGGCGTCGAATTTCTTGCTCGCCATGAATTGCCAATTGATCGGACCGAGCCGGTCGCGCAGTTCGCTCATGCCCTGGCGGATGAAGCGCTCGATCGGTTCGGCGGCGGCGGCGAGTTCCCGGCGGTTGGTGCAGTAGCGCGAGGCCTTGACGGAAAAGACGAAGCCGTCGGGCGTTTCCTCGCGCCATTTGGCCCAGCTCGGCGGCTTGAAGGTCGAATAATAGGTGCCGTTGATCTCGATCGAAGTGAGATGGCGGCTGGCATATTCCAGCTCGCGTTTGCGCGTCAGCCCCTCGGGGTAGAACAGGCCGCGCCACGGTTCATAGGTCCAGCCGCCGACACCGATATAGATTTTTCCCGTCATTGGACAACGCTGGATTTGACGGCGGGCATTGTCAATGCGCTAAGCTGGCGGCGTCAGGGGAGGAAACAATGAGTCCGCAAGACCGCATCGACGAGCAGCGCGCCGCCACGAATCCGCTGTTCAACGACCGCAAGCTCAAGCTTGGCACCTTCTGCACCAACCTCTCGGGCGGCTGCACCATGTCGGCGGCGGACGGCATGCTCGATTGCGATTGGCCGAGCACCACGCGGCTCGCCCAACTGGCCGACGCGATGGAATTCGAGGCGCTGGTGCCGGTCGGGCGCTGGAAGGGCTTCGGCGGCAATACCGATTTCAACGGCAGCGGCTTCGAATGCTACACCTGGGCGGCGGGAATCAGCGCGCTCACCAAATATCCCGCGGTGTTCGCCACCTCGCATGTGCCGACCGTGCATCCGGTGATGGCCGCCAAGCAGGCCATGACCATCGACCATATCAGCCAGGGCCGCTTCACCCTCAACATCGTCACCGGCTGGTTCGCGCCCGAGTTCGAGATGTTCGGCGCGCCGTTCCTGGACCATGACCGCCGCTACGAGATGGCGGCGGAATGGATCACGATCATCAAGCGGCTTTGGACCGAGGAGGAGGAATTCGATTTCGAGGGCAAGTTCTACCAGGTCAAAAAGGCGATCATGCGGCCGAAGCCGGTGCAGAAGCCGCACCCGGTGGTGATGTGCGCGGGCGCCTCGCCGGCGGGCCGCGAGTTCGCCGCGAAATACGCCGATGTCGGCTTCACCGCGCTCGAGGCGCACGATCCCGACAGCATGCGCGCCCGGGTCGACTCACACCGCAAATACGCTTGGGACGAGCATCGGCGCAACCTGATGGTCTGGACCAACGCCTATATCTTCCAGGGCGAGACCGAGAAAGAAGCGCGCGACTATTACCGATACTGCGTGTTCGAAAAAGGCGACTGGCCGGGGGTCGAAAATCTGGTCTCGATCATGGGCATCAATTCGCAATCCTTCGCGCCCAATATGCTCGCGACGCTCAAGGAGCATTTCATCGCCGGCTGGAACGGTTATCCGCTGATCGGCACCAAGGAGCAGATCGTCGACGGCTTGCTGACGCTATCCAAGGCGGGCTTCGACGGCACATTGCTGTCATGGCCGCGTTACATCGAGGGCATGGAGGAATTCCAGCGCGTGACCTATCCGCTTGTGCAACAAGCAGGCCTGCGCGGCTAAGGGAGACATGCGGATGCCAGCAACCAACCAAACGATTCCAGCCCATGTCCCGCCCGAGCGGGTGGTCGATTTCGATTTTCTCCATGTCGTGAAAGGCGACGCGGACCCGTTCCTCACCCTGAAGCGGCTCCATGACGGGCCGGATATTTTCTGGACGCCGCACAACAAGGGCCATTGGGTGGCCACGCGCGGCGAGGATATCCGGCGGATACTGTCGGACCATCAGACCTTTTCGTCGCGCGTGATTTTCCTGCCGGCGATGGAGCGGCCCCGCATCATCCCGGCGGAAATCGACCCGCCGCACCACGCCGCCTACCGCGCGCTGATTCAGCCGTTTTTCTACCCCAACGCCATCGCCTCCTGGGCGGACGAGGCGCGCCAACTCGCGACCTCGCTGATCGACGACTTCCACGCCAAGGGCGAATGCGAGTTCATCGCCGATTTCGCGCTGCAGCTCCCCATCATCATTTTCATGAAGATGTGCGACCTGCCGCTCGCGCATCGCGAAATGCTGCTCGATTGGGTGGGACCGATTTTCCGCCCGCAAGGCGAGACGGACATCCAAGAAGCCCGCGCCAGATTCAACGCCTATCTCGTCGATGTCATCGCCGCGCGTCGCGCCCATCCCGGCTCCGATCTTCTCAGCAAGACTCTGGCCGGCACCGTCGAAGGCCGGCCGCTCAACGACATGGAAGCGCTCAGCATCACCAATTCGCTGGTGCTGGGCGGGCTCGATACCGTGGCCTCTTCGATGGGCTGGATGGCGTTGTTCCTGGCCGAGCATCCAGCGCATCGCCGCCAATTGATCGACGATCCCAAGCTCATCCCCAACGCGGTCGAGGAATTGCTGCGCCGCTTCAGCATCCCGACCATCGCGCGCATCGTCGCCAAGGACGTTACGTTCAATGGCGTGGCGCTGAAGGAAGGCGATCCGGTGCTGATGTCGGCCTGCATGCACGGCATGGACGAGCGCAGTTTCGACAATCCGCTCGAAGTGGATTTCCGCCGCGCCGACGCGCGCAAACATTCCGTCTTTTCGCAGGGCATTCATCGCTGCCCCGGCTCGACCCTCGCTCTCGCGGAATTCAAAATCTTCCTTGAGGAGTGGCTGCGGCGGATTCCCGATTTCGGGATCAAGCCCGGCGCCAAGGTCAAGACCGGCAGCGGTATCGTCCATAGCGTTCTGTCCTTGCCGCTCGCCTGGACGCCCGTCGCCTAAATCGGAGAGAGAGATTATGGAACAGGTAGAGGGAAAAGTCGCTTTCGTCACGGGCGGCGCGAGCGGCATCGGCTTCGGCATGGCGCGCGTGTTTCTCAGGAACGGCATGAAGGTCGTCATCGCCGATATCCGCCAGGACCATCTCGATGCCGCCGCGGCGCGGCTCAAGGGCGCCAACAATGTGCATTTCATCCGCCTCGACGTCACCGACCGCGCCGCGATGAAAGCGGCGGCCGACGAGGCCGAGCGCGTCTTCGGCAAGGTCCATGTGCTGTGCAACAATGCCGGCGTCGGCATTCTCGGCGGTTCGAAGAAGGCGACCTATGACGATTGGGATTGGGGCCTCGGCGTCAATCTCGGCGGCGTCATCAACGGGCTTCAGACCTTCGTGCCGCGCATCCTGAAACACGGCGAAGGCGGCCATATCGTCAACACCGCGTCGATGGCCGCCGTCATGCCCGGCAAGGGCGCGGTGATCTATGTCACGGCTAAGGCGGCGATCCTGGGCCTGTCGGAATCGCTGAAGGCGGAGTTGGCGGAGGACAAGATCGGCGTCACCGTTCTCTGCCCCGGCCCGATCGCGACCAATATCCGCGAAGTCGCCAAGCTGCGCCCCGAGAAATTCGCCAAGTCCGGTCTCGGCGAAGTCGAGAAAGGTCTGGCGACGCGGCCCAACGCGCCGAGTTGGATGGACCCGATCGAGGTCGGCGAGATGGTGCTCGACGCCATTCGCCGCGACCTCCTGTTCGTCTTCACCCACAACGAATTCAAAGACGGCGTGGCGCAGCGCTTCGCGGCGACGCTCGCCGCCTTCCCGCGCGGCCCGATCGACGAAGAGCGCGCCAAGGGCATCGGCTTCCCGACCAGCAATCCGCTTTACGCCGAAATTCTGGCGGCAAACGCCGAACCGGCGAAGGGCGGCGACAAATGATGGACGGCAAACATGGCTGACACAACCACGATCGGATTCATCGGCCTCGGCACCATGGGGTCGGGGATGGCGCGCAATTTTCGGAAGGCGGGCCATCCGCTGATCGTTCACGATGTCCGCAAGGCCGCCGGCGATCCGTTCTTGGCGGCCGGCGCCGCCTGGGCGGAAACTCCGGCCGAGGTGGCGCGCCGCGCCGAGGTGATATTCACCTCGCTGCCCGGTCCGCCCGATGTCGAGGCCGTTGTGTTCGGCGCGAGCGGCCTGCTCGCCGATGCCCGGCCGGGGCTGGTCTATTTCGACGTCTCGACCAATTCGCTGGCGATGGTGAAGCGCGTTCACGCCGCCTTCGCCGAACGCGGGGCGCACATGCTCGACGCGCCCGTCAGCGGCGGACCGGCCGGCGCCGCCACCGGCAAGATGGCGCTGTGGATCGGCGGCGAGGAAGCGATCTTCACGCGGCACCAGGCATTGCTCGCGACGATCGGCGATCAGGTGCGCTATATCGGCCCGATCGGCTCCGGGACGATCGCCAAGCTGGTGCATAACTGCGCCGGCTACGCCATCAACACCGCGCTCGCCGAGGTGATGGCGCTCGGCGTCAAGGCGGGGCTCGACCCGCTGGAGCTGTGGCGCGCGATACGCCAGGGCGCAATCGGCCGGCGCCGCACCTTCGATTCGCTGGCTCCCAATTTTCTCGCCGGCACCTTCGAGCCGCCGAATTTCATGCTCAAGCTGGCGCACAAGGATGTCAGCCTAGCGACCGCGCTCGGGCGCGAGCTCGGCGTGCCGATGCGCATCGCCAACCTCACGCTGGAGGAAATGACCGAGGCGATGGGGCGTGGCTGGGGCGAGCGCGATAGCCGGGTCGCCATGACGCTGGAGCTGGAGCGCGTCGGCATCGAGATCAAGCTCGATCCCGCGCGCATCAAGCACGTGCTCGATACCGAATGACTAGGCGCCGGCGGCGAACGCCGGCATGACCTCGCGCGCGAACAAGCGCAGATTCTCGATCGACGGGCGCGGATCGACCAGCAGAACCAGCGCGACACCGCCGGCTTCGAGCCGCTTCAAGCGCGCCACGATCTGATCCGGCGTGCCGAGCAGCGCCGCGTCGTCGAACTCTTGCGACGAACGGTGCGCGTCGATGCGACGATAGGTTTCGGCACCGGCGCCGCGCGCGAGACCGCCGATCGTCTTCAACACGTCGTACCGCGCCGCGACCGCCGCGGCCCGCTCCGATTCATGGCGAAGCAGCTGGAGGCCGCGCGTGACCCCGACCGCCAGCGGATCGAAGCGGCGCCCGACGCGCGCGCACTCGTCGCGGAACGCGGCCACGCGCGCGATCGTCAGTTCGATCGGACCGAGCTGATCGAGCAAGAGGTTGTAGCCTTCGCCCGCCGCGCGCCGGATCGAGTCCTCGCCGCCGGCGCCGAGCCAAAACGGCGGATGCGGACGCTGCTTCGGCGCCGGCTCGACGACGATGTCGTCGAAGTGCCAACGCTTGCCGTGATGCGAGAAGCGGCCCGCGCCGCTCCATGCCTTGCGAATCACCGCCATCGCTTCGTCGAACCGCTCGGTCGCCTCCGCCGGCGGCACGCAAAAGCCGGCGAATTCGCTGTCGCGATAGCCTTTGCCGACGCCGAAATCGAAGCGCCCGCTGGAGAGGAGGTCGAGCGTCGCGGCTTGCTCCGCGATCAGCACCGGGTTGTGCCAGGGCAGCACGACGACCGCGGTGCCGAGACGGATGCGTGTCGTGCGCGCGGCGAGATAGGCCAGCACGCTCATCGAGGCCGAGACCTGTCCGTGGCCGGTGAAATGATGCTCGACGACGAAGACGCCGTGGAAACCGAGCGCCTCGGCCTCGCCGACATAGTCGATATAGTCGGCATAGCCTTGGCTATCGCCGGCGGGCCCGCCGCGCGAGGCACGCGCGCCGCCGAAAAGTCCGAACTTCATGGCCGATCAGTCTATCAGTATTCTAGCGCCTCCCCGAAATGTCTCCTTAAGAGTCCGATCCAGTGAAATCGAATCAACTTCTTCGTCGTCCCCGCGAAAGCAGGGACCCAGGATAACCAAACAGCGCCTCCTTGCTGGAAAAACGATTATACAGGGTCCGCTTCGACACCTTGGCGCGCGACGCGATCGCGTCCATCCCGGCATTGCCGAAGCCCATCTCGCCGAACTCCGCGACCGCGGCGTCGATCATCGCCTGACGCTTCTTGAGCGAGACCGGCCGGCCGCGGCGGCGCGGCGGGTCGGCACGAACGACGATCAATGCCGAAGGCCCAAGAACGCCGTTAACCGGCGTTTCAAACGCGATTGGAAAGTCCGGGGCGACCGCGCCATCGGCGAGGATGTCGATTTCGTCGTCGCCGGTTCCAAGACCCGACCGACATCTTCAACGGTGGCGGTCAAAAACACCTGCTTGAATTTTTCCATGACCGGCACGGGCCCGAAACGGTTGCTATAACAATCCCACTCTTGCTGGGCGACATAACGCCTGTCGATATTGATCAGAATATCGACCAGCTCTGGCACGTTGAAATAAAGAATTGCCTTCTTTCCCAGAATATCGATGTGGGATCTTTCGGGTGACTCGCTCCAGGTTATCACCGGCTTATTGCGAACAGAAAATTCGCCGCATGCCAATCCGAAGGATTCCCCCAACTTCCGGGCATGCAGCATGGCATCCGCCGTATTGATGAAACGAACCTTAAACTCCAGATCGGCCCGACGGTCGAGATAAATGACCCGCTCGTGCGTCAGCACGCGAGGATAATTCATAAACAGAAACCAGATATCGCTGCGCGCGCCGAGGGCATGTTGAATGCAAGGATAAACGAAGGGTATGTCGAAGGAGTCCCAGCCGCCATAAGAGCCGATAACGAAGGCGTCTTCCGGAATATTGAGCACCTTGCGCAAATCGCCGGATATATCCGGCAAATTGATCATATAGGGAATATAAGGCGTTTGTCCGCGGGTGAGGCTGTCCGACAGCCACTGCGAGATGAAGGCGAAAACCGATCCATGGTGTTCCTCGGGCGGCGTGGGAAATACGGCATGGATCAGCGAGGGCGCGTGCGCCGCGACCTTGCCGTCCCTGCGGCCCGATTTGACGAAATAGACACGATCGCTGGCGCTAGCCCGGACCAACCCGTCGAATTGCGAGAAATCTTCGTATGCGTAGAGCGCGAAGTGTTTGCGGAATTTCTCAATCACAAGGGGGTCATTTGCACCATTTTCAGCGTCATAGCAAATTGCCGATTCGTTGCCCAGAATCGACTGGTTGAAAAAGGCGTAGTCGAACATCGCCACTTCGGTTCCGCGAACAGAGAGTTGATTCGAGTGAAATAGGATCTTCATCGTCGCGAATCGCGCCTTGCATCCGACGGCGTCACGTCAGGCCGGTCCGCAAATAATGTCAAGTCCGAAGGCTTTCCATTGGAACGTGCTGGTCCCGATCCCGAAGCGGCATGATTTTTAGCGCCGCCCGGGCGAACCGTTTCAATGCATGATCTGATCGAACATCGGCGCGAGTAGCTCGGCACCGAAATCGCTCAAATGATCGCCGTCGCGATAAATCGGTCGGCCGCCAACTTCGACCTCGCACCGGCCGGCCGCGGCAGCGCGGCGGGTCGAGCCCTTCCGATTCGGCGGTCATGACTTCGGGCATCGCGGACGGTCCTGGCGCGGTGAAGAGGTCGCCCATTTTCAACACAACGTGACGGCTGCTGGCAATGGCGGCGCCGCTATTTCTAGCGCCGGCCGCGAACGAGCGCGGCCTTGGATTCGGCCCTGGAGTTGTGTCCCGCCGGCGCAAACCTTCATCGCATTAGGAGAGCGTCGGATATCCCCGCCCCGCATAATCAAAGTCCGCTAACTCTTGCCGCGCCACGATGAATAGCTGGGCGAGAGTCGCCCACGAAAATTGTGGTGTGCATTCCAGGGATGGTGGACCAACCAGGGCCAAACTGGGCACTGGGAATTTAAGGTATTTTTGCCTCCGAAATGATCCCCTACGCCTTACCCTGACGGCGCCTTTTCAAAAACTCTTTATCGGCCTCAGGAATGCTGTCCATCCATTCCCGATAATAGTCATCCTCGCTGCCCATCATTCCAATCCTTAGCGGCTTCTGCCCCTTCGTATGCGGAAACAAGACATATGTACGAACGTAAATGAACATAGTCATCTTCGCGCCGATGTCTTTTCGCTCTAACCGGCGATTCCAGAACGGCAACGCGCTACCAACGACGATCGTATCTGGATAGAGGTCTACATGGCCCGTGGCCGAAGAAATTATCATTAGCGCACCCACACCGACGCCACAGCAGCCAAGGAATGAAGTAAAGGCAAACGCCCAAAAGGCGCTGCCTTTTGGGGTGATACCCGCGAGCGAAGTCCAAATCGGTGCGGCGAAAAAGATAGAGCCGCCGGCAACGAGAAGCGAGCCGATGCAAACAAAAAAGAATTTTGCAGCGGATGGCGTCCGGTAAACGTGCGTGTGAAATCGCGCGCAACAATGACCCCACCCACTAAGTCCCACAGCGTGTTGATATCGCTGCGAAAGTTCAAAATTTG
>JAATGI010000426.1 GCA_015654725.1 Rhodospirillales bacterium | reverse complement strand
TCGTGCCGACATTTTTCGCGACGACGCTTCGCCGGCCATGGCGTCACGCGGAAATCCGCCCCAGGCCGCGGCCGTCAATATCGCCGCGAGTACGCCCAATCCGCACCAAGTCTCGACCAGCCCCCAGCGCAAGAACAGCGGCACCAAAACCCCGGATAGGGCGACGCCGCTGCCGACACCAGCGAAGATCACGCCCGAGACCATGCCACGCCGTTCGCGCGCCACATGCGACAGCACCGTCGGCGCCGCCACCACCATGACGACCGCCCCGCCCACGCCCGAGCGAAAGCGCCAGGCGAAGAACCAACCCCAGGACAGCGGCTCGGCGCTGGCGAAAAAGGACAGCGTCACCATGACCATCATCGCGCGCAGCAGTATGGCGGGCCGCACGAACCTGACCAGACCGCGCGCAATCAGCGCGCCGGCGAGATAGCCCGCGAGATTGGCGGCGCCGAAATAAATGATCGCGGCCGAGGAGAACCATTGCGCCTCGATCAGCGCCGGAATCATGGCCGGGTAAGCGAGACGCGCGACCCCGATACAGATCAGCCCGGCGGCCGACGCGGCGAAGGCGGCGCGCCAGATGCCCATGCGCGGCTTACCGCCGCTCGACCATCATCTGCTTGATCTCGCCGATCGCCTTGGCGGGATTGAGGCCCTTGGGGCAGGTCTTGGTGCAGTTCATGATGGTGTGGCAGCGATAGAGCTTGAACGGGTCTTCGAGCGCGTCGAGACGCTCGCCGGTCTTTTCGTCGCGGCTGTCGGCGAGAAAGCGCTGCGCCTGCAACAACACCGCCGGCCCGAGATAACGGTCGCCCTGCCACCAATAGGAAGGGCAACTGGTGGTGCAGCAAAAGCACAACACGCATTCCCACAGGCCTTCGAGCTTGGCGCGCTCCTCCTCGGATTGGAGGCGCTCGCGGTCGGGCGCCGGCGATTCGGTCTGCAGCCAAGGCTGGACCGAGCGGTATTGCGCGTAGGCGTGGGTGAGATCGGGCACCAGATCCTTGAGCACCGGCATGTGCGGCAACGGATAAATCCGCACCTCGCCCGGCACGTCGTCGATGAATTTGAGGCAGGCCAGCGTGTTGGTGCCGTCGATATTCATGGCGCAAGAGCCGCACACGCCCTCGCGGCAGGAGCGGCGGAAGGTCAGCGTGGTATCGACCTCGTTCTTGATCTTGATGAGCGCGTCCAGAACCATGGCGCCGCATTGATCGAGATCGATCTCGTAGGTGTCGAGGCGCGGATTGTCGCCGGTGTCGGGATCGTAGCGATAGATTTTGAAGGCGCGCACGCGCTTGGCGTTGGGCGGCGGCGGATAATTCTTGCCGGCGACGACCTTGGAATTTTTCGGCAGGGTGAATTTGGCCATGCGACCTTCGCTGTTTCGCTAATACGTGCGCTTTGCCGGCGGAAACGCCTGGATCTCGTTCGACAGCGTGTTCATATGGACCGGGCGATAGCCAAGCCTGACCTTGCCGTCGCGGTCGCGCCAGGCGACCGAATGCTTCATCCAATTGACGTCGTCGCGCTCGGGGAAATCCTCGCGCGCATGGGCGCCGCGGCTCTCGGTTCGGTTGACGGCGCTGGCGACGGCGACGCTCGCTTGCGCCAGGAGATTATCGAGCTCCAACGCTTCCATGAGATCGCTGTTCCAGATCATGGAGCGGTCGCCGACGCTGAGTTCGTCCATCGAGGCGACGATGTCGCCGAGCTTGCGCACGCCCTGCTCCAGCGTTTCGGCGGTGCGGAACACGGCGCAATCGCTCTGCATGGTCTTTTGCATCGACAGGCGAATGGCACTGGTCTTGAGCTTGCCCTTGGCGTTGCGGATACGGTCGAGATGGTCGATCGCCGCCTCGCCGGCCTTGTCGGGAAGCGGCTTCGGCTCGGTGCCGGGCTTGACGATCTCGGCGGCGCGCAACGCGGCGGCGCGGCCGAACACGACGATGTCGAGAAGCGAATTGGTGCCGAGCCGATTGGCGCCATGGACCGAGACGCACGCCGCCTCGCCGATCGCCATCAGGCCGGGCACGGTGCGCTCGGGATTGTCGGGGGTCGGGTCGATGACCTCGGCGTGAAAGTTGGTCGGGATTACGCCCATA
>JAATGI010000368.1 GCA_015654725.1 Rhodospirillales bacterium | reverse complement strand
GGCGCCGCATGGCCGCCGCGCCTTCGTCCACATGTTAATATCATGGTCCATGAAGCGCCATGGGCTGAACCGTGAGTTGTCTCCAAGAAAGTCCGTTGCGTTCAAGACATGGGCAATATGCAGCGTAAAACGCAGACTTTTTTTGGGCTCTTCGGACCTATCATGTTGACAGGTCAAAATAACCTTTTATATTGATAGGCCAATGGGCGACAAAATTGCTCCATTCCGAGACAAAGGGGCACGCCCCACCCTCGCGGAATTGGTGGAATGGACACGCCGGCTCGCGGCGGAAGGGACGTCCCGCCTTCGTTGGGATCATCCGCACGTCCAAATGCGGATGACGCAACGTGGGCTTCAAATGGCGTTGGTTTTGGAGGCGCTGCGCGGCGGCGAAGGCATTTCCGGCCCCAAGCTGGACCAATGGGGCGATTGGCGAATCAAACTGAGCAAGACCGTCGCCGGTCGCCGTATCCAGGTCGTCGTCGCCGTGAAGGAAACGCATTTAGTGATCGTGACGGTTATCTAGACGGGAGACTCAATCATGACGGCCCCTCTCTACCACTACACCGAAAGTGGGCTCGACAATGTTTGGCTCGCGAGCGGCTTCGAATTCGTCGAAGGCTCGGGCGGGCGGCGGCAAGTCGTGATCAATGACATCGATGGCCTCCACAACGGCATCGGCAAAATGCTGACCGGAAGCAAGAAGGACCTGACCGGCAAGGAAATCAGATTTCTGCGGACGCAAATGTTGATGTCCCAAGGCGCGCTCGCGAAGCTGTTGGAGGTAAGCGAGCAAGCGATCCATCGTTGGGAAAAGGGCAAGACGGGACAAGTCCCGAAGCCGGCGGAAACCCTGATCCGACTGCTCTACCGGGAATCCATCAAGCAGGTCGGCGGCCCGCAAACCCTCAAGGCGATGCTGATGACATTCGCGGAACTGGAAAACGCCATCGACGGCAAAAAACTGACGGCGAGGAAAACCGACAATAAGCCGTGGCAACTCAGCGCCGCGAATTGACGCGAATGTTTCGTCGAATCGACGCGGCCCCTATCATTGCTCACGACATCGAACGGTGAGCGTCACCGTGCCCTCTGACCCCGATCTCCCAGAAAAGGCGCGGCGCACCGATATCCGTTACTAACGCAGCGTGGAATCCCCTACCATGAAATCTAGCTATTTGGTGGTTTATGACTATCAGACAGGAGGGCTCTGGGCGGTCATCAAAGCAAGATCAGTCGAGGAAATTCATACAAAATTTCGCGACCTAAAAATTTTCGGGGAACGGCCAGCTTGGATGTCTCAACCAGAATATGATGCCATCTCAGCGAAACATACAATTGACATAGATGAAGCACCGCAAGGCTGGTTGGCGAGGCTAAGGAAAGGGTGAAGATACAAATGCTGCCTGAGGGTCTCGATGGTAACGTCCGGCCCGGCCAAGAGCGTCACCTATGACGTGCTCGGCAATCTGACTATGAAGTCGGATGTCAGCAACTATACCTATCCCGCTAACACTGGAACGAACGGAAGATCGAGGAAGATCGGGGTCAGAGTAAAATCCAAGTTACCTCGGCCCCACGCCGCTCACATATTCGGATAATTCGGGCCGCCGCCGCCCTCGGGCACGACCCAATCGATATTCTGGCGCGGGTCCTTGATGTCGCAGGTCTTGCAGTGCACGCAATTCTGCGCGTTGATCTGCAAGCGCGGCTCGGCCCCGTCCATTTTCACGATCTCATAGACGCCGGCCGGGCAATAGCGCTGTTCCGGCGCGTCGTAGAGCCGGTAATTGACGTCGATCGCCAGCGCCGGGTCGCGCAGCTTCAGATGCGGCGGCTGGTTCTCCTCGTGATTGGTGTTGGAGATGAAGACCGAGGAGAGCCGGTCGAAGGTGAGGGTGCCGTCAGGCTTGGGATAGGCGATCGGCCGCGCTTCCTTGGCGGGCGTCAGGTGGGTGTAATCGGGCGTGTGGCCCAAGGTCCAGGGCGCGCGGCCGCGCAGGATATAAGTGTCGAGCGCGGCATAGGCGAGGCCGGGCAACAGCCCCCAGCGGAAACCCGGCCTGATGTTGCGCGTGCGATGCAGTTCGGGCCAGATCCAGGAGGCTTCGAGCGCCGCGCGGTAGCTCGCGGCCTCGTCCCCCGAGAGCCGGCGAAACGCGGTCTCGGCCGCCAGCATGCCGGATTTCATCGCGGTGTGGCTGCCCTTGATCTTGGGCACGTTCATGAAGCCGGCGGCGGCGCCGATCACCATCCCGCCCGGCAGATCGACTTCGGGGATGGACTGAAACCCGCCCTCGTTCATCGCGCGCGCGCCATAGGAGATGCGGCGCCCGCCGGTGAAGATCGGGCGGATCGCCGGATGAGTCTTGAGGCGCTGCAATTCCTCGAACGGGTTGAGGAACGGGTTCTCGTAATCCAGCCCGACCGCGAAGCCCAACGCGACCTGGCGGTCCTCGAAATGATAAATGAAGGCGCCGCCATAGGTTTTGACATCGAGCGGCCAGCCCACGGTATGGATGACGCGACCGGGATGATGCTGCTCGGCCGGCACCTCCCATAATTCCTTGACGCCGATGGCATAGGTTTGCGGCTGATGGCCTTGGTCGAGCTTGAATCGCGCCGTCAGCAGCTTGGTGAGCGAGCCGCGGCAGCCTTCGGCGAAGAGCGTTTGCTTGGCGCGAAGTTCTGCGCCTGGCTGGAATCGCTCCGTCTCATGCCCGGTTTTGTCGACGCCAGTGACGCCGGTCGCAACCCCGGAAATCCGCCCGTTTTCATCGAAAAGCACCTCCGCGCCGGCGAAGCCGCTATAAATTTCACAACCGAGCGCCTCGGCTTGCCGGGCCAGCCAACGACACAGATTGCCAAGGCTCGCGATGTAGTTGCCGCGATTATGCATTTGCGGCGGCGTCGGCAGCCTGAAGGCGGCGCCTCGCGTCAGCAGCAGCAGCCGGTCGTCCGTCGCCAGCGTGTTCAAGGGCGCACCGCGCTCGCGCCAATCCGGGATCAACTCGCCTAGGGCGCGCGGCTCGATCACCGCGCCCGAGAGAATATGGGCCCCGACTTCGGAGCCTTTTTCGATGATGCATACCGAGATTTCGCGGCTGGCGGTCGCCGCCAGTTGCTTCAAACGGATCGCCGCCGCCAGACCCGATGGGCCGGCGCCGACAATGACGACGTCGTATTCCATGCGCTCGCGCTGCATCGCGCCGACTATAGAGGATGCGGGCCAACAAATCCTAGGCTAGGCTCGGTCCATGCCGGTCTCCCGCGCCGAGATGGAACTGTTGCGCTGGTACGTCGCGATGGGCGCCGACGAGGCGATCGGTTCGACGCCCGCCGATCGCTTCGCCCCGCCGCGGCGGGCCCCCGACCGGCCGATCGCCGCGCCCGCGATCCGATTCACGCCGCCGCCGGCCGCCGCCGAAGCGCCGTCCTCGGCCATTGCCGCCGCCGCCCGGACGCTCGAGGAATTGGAAGCGGCGGTGCGTGCCTTCGAAGGCTGCGCCTTGAAGCGCACCGCCACCAATACCGTGTTCGCCGACGGCGTTCCGGGTGCTCCCTTGATGATCGTCGGCGAGGCCCCGGGCGGCGATGAAGACCGCGTCGGCCGGCCCTTCATCGGCCGCAGCGGGCAGCTGCTGGACCGCATGCTCGCGACCATCGGCTTCGACCGCAAGAGCAACGCCTATATCACCAACATGCTCTATTGGCGCCCGCCCGGAAACCGCAAGCCCACCGGCGACGAGATCGCCGCCTGCCTGCCCTTCGTCCGGCGCCATATCGCGCTCGCGCGACCCAAGCTGCTCCTGCTCAGCGGCGCCACGGCGACGGCCGCCTTGCTCGATCGGCCGGATGGGATCACGAAAATACGGGGCCGCTGGTTCAACCTCGAAACGCCTGGCGGCGGCCCCCCGGTGCCGGCGCTGGCGACCTATCATCCCTCCTTCTTATTGCGGGCACCGGCACGCAAAAGCGAGGCCTGGCGGGATTTGCTCGCCCTCCGCGCACGATTCCAGGAAGCGCAGTAACCAACGGATAGTGAAAGTAATTTCCCGAAGCCGGCAAGATCGCGCGGAATCGGCGGGCAATTTTTGCTTGCCTCCCCCAAACCTTTCCTCTAATGGCGTTTGTTCATGGGGCAGTGCACAACCGAATTCCGCGGGGGAAAGACTATCGACCGACCCGCACTATTTATCGCTTTTGCCACTCCGTTTATCGTTAGTCTGTCGATATTTTCGATCAATGCTTTCGCCGAGCAGGCACAGACTGCGGCTTTACCTGTGGAGATTGGACAAACTCGCGAAGCCGATTTGCCAAGTCTGTTGTCGCCGGCCGACGCCGGCCGCTACCGCCGGATTTTCACCTTGCAATCGGCCGGGAAATGGGCCGAGGCCGATCCGCTGATCGCGGAACTCTCCGACACGATTTTGTTGGGCACCGTGGAGGCTCAGCGCTATCTGAGCCCGCGCTACCGCGCCAGCTATGGCGAATTGCGGGACTGGCTCGCCGCCAATGCTGACGCCGCCGACGCACGCCGGCTCTATGGCTTGGCGCTGAAGCGGCAACCCAAGGGCGCGCTGGCGCCGAACCAGCCGGTCGTCCCGGCGAACAACACGGTCTATATCGATAGCGGGGCGGATCGCTTCGCGGTGCCCGGCGATCCCGGCGCGCCCGGCGGCGCCAAGGACAGGCGGCCGGTCGCGGCGGGGCATTGGCAGGCCGGCTTGGCCGCCTGGCGGTCCGGCCGGCTCGACGAGGCACGCGCGCATTTCCAAGCCCTGGCCAAGGCGGAGGATTTGTCGCCCTGGCTGATCTCGGCGGCGGCCTATTGGGCGGCGCGGGTGGAATTACGCAACCACCATCCCGAAACCTTCAATTATTGGCTCGGCATCGCGGCCGAGCGTCCCCACACGTTTTATGGCCTGTTGGCGCGCCGCACGCTTGCCCTCGACACCTATTTCGATTTCGAAGTCGATCGTTTCACCGAGCTTGACGCCCAGGTCCTGACCGGTGTTCCTGCGGGCCGCCGCGCTCTGGCGTTGCTGCAGGTGGGCGAAACGGTACGCGCCGAGGCGGAGTTGCGGGCCCTGGCCCCCAGGGCCAACTCCACCCTGGTTCAGTCGCTGGTGGCGCTGACCGACCGCACCAATATGCCCGCCTTGAGTTTGCATATCGCGGGCCTGATGGCCGATGGCGAGGCCGGCCACCACGACCGGGCGCTGTACCCGGTGCCGCGCTGGACGCCGCGCGGCGGCTTCACGATGGACCGCGCCTTGCTGTTCGGCGTGATGCGGCAAGAGTCGGGATTCC
>JAATGI010000013.1 GCA_015654725.1 Rhodospirillales bacterium | reverse complement strand
GCCGGCCGCTCCGCCTCGGCGATCCGGCGCAGGCTGTCGCCGAGCCTCCGCGCCGCGATGATCGCATAGGCCCGATCCAATTGCGCGGATGAGCCGGCGAACATCCCGTCATGCCCGCGCAAGCGGCCGAGCTGCTCGTGTGTCGTGTCGATCCGCGCCGCGGCTTCGGTCCAGCCCTCGGCGCGGGCCAGCTCGTTCAACCGGGCCTGGGCCATGTGGGCCTTGTCGTAACCTGCTTGCCAAAAGTGACGCTTAGGAAAGTGCGTTATTTCAATGAGTTGTGAGTCCAGTTCGATCGCAACCCGTTGAAATATCGACAAACCCAGCTTTTTCAGAGTTTTGGGCGCTGAGAGAACGCGTTTATCGGCGCAAATGCTCAACCATCAACTCCCGCCACAGCCAAGCGAAGTCGTAGGTCGCCATCGGGTCGGTCGCCTCGGGCTGCCGAGAGCGGTTTTCAAGATGCTTCAGCCAGACGACAAGCTTCTCTCGTCCGGACTTCGTTCGCGCGGCGGCGCGCGGGGTGAGATTGCCAAGCATCGGAACCGGCTGCTCGAGCAGAGCGCGGTACTGCTTGTCGAGCGTGGCATGGATGAGCTTGGTTTGAATTTCGGGCGGTACTTCGGAGGTGGAGGGCGGCCGGTTTCGCTGCTGCGCCATCATCTGCTCGACGGTCTGGATTTGTGTCAGCGGCGCCGCCACAAGATCGCCAAGGGCGGCACGCAACATGCCGATTGCGCGCTCGGCTCGTGCTGCCGAATTAACGCTGACGATGAGTGCGCGCGCCTTGATCTCGATGCTGCCGAGCACGGTCCTGCCGTCCTCCATCGTCACGTTCCAGCCCAAGACATTCTCGGCATCCTCATTGGGCTTTGGCGACTGGGTGGCCGCCGGCTCATCAAGCCAGTTCCAGAATGCCTCGTTCTCGCGACGCAAGCTGGAGATCGCCGCGAGGCTCTCGCCGATTTCGTTTGGCGTAGTCTTGGGCGCCAAGGGGAACCGCACCTCGTGGAAGACCACCCCGTCCCCATCACTGTTGTGAAGGGTCGGACGCGAGAGCCCGAGCGCTTTCGGGAGCACGTCGAGCAGCCAAGTAGAGGTGAACAGCGGCGCCATCTCGCGGAGCGTGTCGTCCGGGATCAACGGCTTGTTGACGGACGGCGCTGACTGGCGGGAGCGCAGCGATTCGACGCCAGCCTCCTGGAGGTTGACCATCAGTCGCTCCGAGCCCTCGAAAGTAAAAGCGAGAACGCCGCCGGCCAGAATGCACTTCTGGCCCTGCGCGACGACGCGCGCGGCGATGCGATCCCATTCTTTGAGGGTTCGCGTAGCGGTCCGCTCGCTGATCAAAACGGGATCGCCGCCGCGGACCAGGTCGCGCGCCAGGAAGGACTGTCCGGAAACGATGGCGCTGGCCTCATAGAGGCTCATAATCGAGTTCCGCAGGCCACGCATGTAGGCCTTGGTCGGAGCCGATTCGTTCCAGCCGCGGCGCCTGAGATATTCATCGACGAAGTTGCGGCCGTCCGGTTCGGATTGCCGGCCGAGAAAGTCCTCGAACGCCACGCCCCATAGGGTCATGTCCCAGCCGCCGCCGAGTGCGGCGCCGATCGCCTCGTATTCGAGATCGAACTCTTGCATCGCTGGTCCGAAATGTTCGCCCAAGACCTCTTCGAACGAGAATTTCCAGTCGTCGCGGGCGAGGAACTTGATCAGACCGGTGAGATCACCGTGTGAGCGCATCGAATCCCCCGATTAACCCGCGAGCCCGACCGGAGCAGGCACTCGCCACGATCACATCCTATCCCGACGCCGCTCGCCGGGACCGTCGCAAAACTTGTACATTCTGCGAGAGGCGGAGCAGCTAAGGGCGGCGCTGAGGTCTCGCATTGCAAAATTCTGTCGCGAAAGGCAAACGTTTTGCAACGATATTTGCGACAGGGTTGCGACGATGCTGATCGGGTATGCGCGGGTATCTACCGATGATCAGAACCTCGGCCTTCAGCGCGCGGCGCTCGGCGAGGCAGGCTGCGCGCGGATCTACGAAGAGAAGGTCTCGGGCGCGAGCCGCAACCGTCCCGAGTTGGCGCGGCTACTCGATCATCTCCGCGGCGGCGACGTGGTCGTCGTGCACCGCCTCGATCGGCTGGCTCGCTCGACCCGCGACCTGCTCGATATCGCGGAACTGATCAGCGAAGCCGATGCGGGGCTGCGTTCGCTGTCGGAACCCTGGGCCGACACGACCTCGCCGGCCGGCCGCATGGTACTGACCGTATTCGCCGGCATCGCCGAATTCGAGCGCGCGCTGATCCATCAGCGCACCGGCGCCGGCCGCGCCGCGGCGCGGGCGCGCGGCGTGCGCTTCGGCAGGCCGCCAAAGCTGACCGCCGAGCAGGTCATTGTCGCGCGGCGCCTGATCGACGAGGGCACCGCCGTCCGCGAGACGGCGCGGATCTTGAACGTTCACGCCGCCACGCTCTATCGCGCGCTTGGGACGGCGGGGCCAGACGAAGCGCTCGGCCGGTTGCGGAGGGCCCGCGGATGAGCCGATGGGAACATCGGTATCTTGGCCAGGAACGATTTCCCGACGCCTTGTCAGCGATGGAGATCGAACAATTCTTCACGCTCGGCGAGGACGAGTTTGGCGCCGTCCGCCGACGGCGAAGAGTGCTGAACCGGCTGGCGCTCGGCCTTCAGATCGGCTTCCTCAAGATGACCGGCGGGGCGCTCAATTCGGTTGAGATCATCCCGCCCGGAGTGCTGGAACATCTCGGCAGCCAGCTCGGATGCGCCCCGCCGCGGATCGCCTCGATCCGGGCGCTCTATCGGCGGCGACGCACATTGTTTGACCATCAGGCGGCCGCGCTCAGCGCGCTCGGCCGAACGGAACCGAGCGAGCACGCGGAACGCGGTCTCGTCGCCTATCTGCGGCGCGAAGCCGCCGCGGTCTTCGACAACGCCGAGCTGATGGCGCGCTCGCGCTCGTGGCTTGTCGATCACGATTATCTGCTGCGGCGTGAGCGCGACATCCGGCGCCTCGTCAGTACCGCGCGGCGGCACCAGGAGAGGACCCTGTTCAAAGCCGTTGTCGGCCTTGCCGGGCCCGACCGAGAGACGTGGTTGCCGCGCCTCTTGGCGCCTATCGGGGCCGGGATCAGCCGCCTCGAGTGGCTCGGCTCGGTGCCGTCCGGTAAAGGGCCGACGAGCCTTGAGGAGCAGATCGAGAAAGTCGGCTTTCTGAAGCAATTGGGCGCCGATCGGCTCGCGCTCTCCGACCTGCCGCTTGTGGGCCTCAAGCATTTCGCGCGGCGGATCATGTCGCGCAAGGCGGCGGCGCTGACGCGCATCAAGGATCCGCACCGCACGATCGAGATCGCCTGCTTCCTGCGTCTGAGGTTGCTGCAGCTCAGCGATGCGAGCCTCACCCTTCTCGATCATCAGATCGCGGCCCAGTGGCGCGGCGCCCGCGAGCGCGTGGCTGCAGTCCAGGCGAGCCGGTTGCGTCGTTTCCATCGGCTCCTCGGCGATCTCGCGGGCCTGGCCGATGACGAGGCGCTCGGCGCCGGCGATTTGCGGGCGCGGCTGCGGGACCTGATTGCGCCGTTCGAAGTGGAACGCCAATCGACCCGAGTGGCCGAGATTCGACGGGAGCTCGGGCACAAATCCCGGGAGCTGGCCCGGCTGCTAAAGACGGTGCGGGCGGTGGATTTGGCGGTACCGGCTGGCCATGCGGTCGCCACCGCCTTCGCGACGCTTGATTCGCTCGCCGGCGAATCCAACTCGGCGTTGCCGGCGGCGACATCGCAACCGTTCGGCCCTTCGTGGCAAAGCCTCATCGATCAGCCGGATCGCGTCGCGGCGCTCGGCTGCTTTCGCGCCGCGACCGTGATGGCGCTCAAGCGGGGGCTGCGGAACGGCTCGATCACAGTCGATCACAGCTTTTCGCACCGCGCCGCCGAGGACAAGCTGATCCCGGCACCGCTGTGGCAACGCTCGCGCGCCCGTTTCATTCGGGGGCTCAACCTGCCCATCACGGCGGAGAAATATCTTGGGCGCCTGGAAGCGGGCCTGACGGCCGG
>JAATGI010000104.1 GCA_015654725.1 Rhodospirillales bacterium | reverse complement strand
GCGCTCGCCCAGGAGCTTAACCCGCACCGGCGGACAATCGGGACCGGGCAACTCGCTCGCCAGCAGCGCCGGAATCCAATAGCGGCGGAACAGCGCGCCCATCGGCGTTGCCGCGCCGGTCTGGGTGAGAAGGAGGTTTTCCTCGCGACGATCGACCATCGGCATTCCATTCCCGCCGCGCCGGTCATTTGTCAATTGAAATGCCGGCATGCGATGATGCGAAAAACTAAGGGAGGACGACGTCATGAAAATTCACGCCGCCGTGACGCGCGCGACACATGCGCCGATGGCGCTGGAAGAGCTGGAACTGGAAGAGCCGCGCGACGACGAAATCCTGGTGCGGCTGGTCGCGACCGGCATCTGCCACACCGATATCGTCATGCGCGACCAGCTCTACCCGGTGCCGCAGCCGGTCGTGCTCGGGCATGAAGGCGCCGGCATCGTCGAGCGGATCGGGCGCGCCGTGACCAAGGTGGCGCCGGGCGATCATGTCCTCATGACCTACAATTCCTGCGGCCATTGCCCGAGCTGCGACCATGACGCGCCGACCTATTGCCATGATTTTTTCGGCTATAATTTCAGTGGCGCCCGTCCCGACGGCACCACGCCGCTGTCCAAGGGCAATGAGCGCATTCACGGCAATTTCTTCGGCCAATCCTCGTTCGCGACCCGCGCGCTGTGCCACCAGGCCAATGTCGTCAAGGTGCGCGCCGACGTGCCGCTCGAAGGCTTGGCGCCCTTGGGCTACGGCGTTCAAACGGGCGCCGGCGCGATCGTCAATGTGCTGAAGCCCGGACCGGGCCAATCGCTCGCGGTGTTCGGCACCGGCTCGGTCGGATTGAGCGCGATCATGGCGGCGCGCCTCATCGGCGCCAATACGATTATCGCCGTCGATCTCGTCGATAGCCGTCTCGCCTTGGCGCGCGAGTTGGGCGCCACCCACGCGATCAACGCCAAGAACGATGCCGGCAAGGCGATCATGGAATGGACCGGCGCCGGGGTCGATTTCAGCTTCGATACCACCGGCAACGCCAAGGTGATGCGGCAGGCGATGGATTGCCTGGCGCCGCGCGGCACCTGCGGCTATGTCGGCGCGACCGCGCCGGGAATCGAAGTCGCCTACGACCCGGTCCATATGATGAGCGGCGGGCGAACACTGCGCGGCATCGTCGAGGGCGAATCGAAATTCGACGTGTTCATTCCGGCGCTGATCGATCTCTACATGCAGGGCCGGTTTCCGCTCGACAAGCTCGTCACCTATTACCCGTTCGAGCGCATCAACGACGCGATCCGCGATTCCGAGGCGGGAACCGTGGTGAAACCGGTCGTGCGATTCAGTTAAGAGACAAAGATAGCGGGCTCGAAGGCCCGCTATCGCCGCATTCAAAGTGACCGCCGCTAGAAGTGATGATGATCGTCGCCATGAGGGCCGGAACTCCGGCCACCATGCGGGACCGGGCGAGAATGCGGACTACCCGGATGCGAAGCGCCATGCGGCTGAAAACCGGCATGAGCGGGGCCGCGATGCGGCTTCGGATGCGGGCCGGGATGGAATGCGGCATGCGCCAGCGCGTGCGGTCCGTGGAAATAGCCGGGGCCGTGGCCGACATGATGCCACGGGCCGCCGGCCCAGCGCGGGCCGAAGCGATTGATCCGGTTCCAGGCACCGACATCGACATTGATGATGCCGGCGCCCCACACCGGATGCGCCCAGCCCCACAACGGCCCGACAATGCCGAAGCCGACACTGAAGCCGATGCCGACGCCGATCCCGACCCCGCCGACGACGAAGCCCGCCGGCGGCGCGAAGAACACCGGCGGATAGGCGGGATAGGCCCAGGCGCCGTAAACCACAGCGGGATTGTAGACCGGCACATAGAGCAGCGCCGGATCGGCGGGCGCGATCACGATCGCGCCGCCCTGGTCCTGCACCACCATTTGCGGCGTCGATTGCAGCTTGCCCGTCCGCTGCGCCTGGTGACGCAGATTCTGAATCTCGGCCATGACCTGCGCTTGCTGGTCGGTGAAGGTCTGCCCGAGCTGCGCCGCCCAATCGGGATGCGCGGCCAGCAGGCTGAGAATCTGGGGGAACGGCACCAGCGCCTTGACGCTCGGGTCCCACGGCTGCGGGTCGAGCGCCGTGGCCAGCTCGTCGCCCTTGAGCGCGGCATTGTTGGCGTCTTGCAGCCAGCTATTGGCGTCCGCCACCTCGTCGGGATAGGTCGCGGCCATCAAAACCTGCGTCAGCAACGTGTCGGGATAGAGCGCGATCGGCGCGAGAATGGCGTCGAGTTGGCCTTGGCTGAGCGGGGCGGCCGCCTGCGCGAACGCGGCGATCGGTGCCACGAACATAGCGCCGGGCGCGGACAACAGCAGGGGAAGCGGAAGCGTTGCCGCGGCCACGATCCGCAAGAATTTCGATTTCACGTCAGGTCTCCTTGGTTCGGTTCGGTCTGGTCCGGCCACCCGCGAATGTCCCCAGCATCGAAGCGGCCCTCTATTGCCCTGACATATACGCGCGAGGCCGGTTGAATTATCCGTGACGGCACCGCCAAATATTTTTGAGATATCGCGGGGATGTTTTTCCGCTTCATTTCGGCGCGAAGGAAGCGGCGATCGCGTTCACCAGCGGCTTCATGAAATAGCTATCTCGCGGGGCGATGTCGGTGCGAACGCCGAAGCGCTCCAGCTCGGCCGCGACCACCGGCCCCACCGCCGCCACCTTCGTTCGCGCCAGCCCGTCGCGCAGCGGCGTCATCTTGCCGCTGGCTTCGGCGACCGCGAACAGGCGCCGGACTTGCGGCGCGCTGGTGAAGGCGATGACGTCGGCAGTACCGCCCGCGAGTTTGTCGATCGCCTCGGCGACGCGGGCGTCCTCGGCCGACGACGCATAGACATAGGGCAAGACCGGATCGGCGGCGGCACCGGCGCGCGCGATGACGTCGAACAGCGGCGCGTTCGGATAGCCGGGGTAAAGCTGCACGCCGATGCTATGGCCGCGCAGCTCCAATCCCGACAGCGCCGCGATGACGCCGCCGGTGGTTGGCGGATCGGCCGCGACGTCGGGGCGCAGCCCCAGCTCGCGCAAGGCCCGCGCCGGTTTCGGCCCGCGCGTGATCTTGCGGGCCGAAGCCACGCGCGCCACGAACGCGGCTTCGATCTCGGCGCGCCGCGCGAAGCCGACAAGGCGCCGCAGCCCCTCGCCCGTGAACAGGATCAGATCGTCGCCGCGTTCGACGAAACGGCTCAGCCACGCCACGACGGGCGCGGCGTCCGGCGCATCGAGGATGGCGACCAGCGGACAACGGAACGCGATGGCGCCGCGTTCCTCGATCATGCGCGTAAAGACGTCGAGCTCGCGCGTTTCCGGAATGATGACGGTGCGGCCCGTGAGCGGTCCGGTGTCGCTCATCGGCCGGCGGAGTCAAAAAAACGATCGAGGAAGTTCATCTGGCGCGCGCGCCATCCGGTTCCGACATCGATCCGGTCGCCGAATTCGAGATAGGCGTCGTGCGCCGGATCGTAGCGCGGCCAGTCGAGCCCGGCGCCGTTGGGATCGCCGTTGCGGGCAAAGCGTGCCCATGCCGCCATCATCGCCGCCGACAGCGCTTCGTCGGTGGCATCGAATGACCTGCCGCCGCGCGCGGTATGGCCGAGCGCGCCGAAAACATAGGGCACCTCGCCGCCATGATGCGGGCCGTCGCTCTGGCCCGGCCGCCGGCGCAGGAACAGATAGCGCCAGGTGCCTTTGCCGGTCTTTGCCATCGCCCGCGCCACCGCCCAGCCGCCATAGTTGAATTGCGTGTCGGCGAACAGCTCGGCGAGCCGGCCGCGCACCTCGTTCTCGCCGCGCACCGGATAAAGCGCCAGCGCCTCGTCCGTGACGGCGCCGAAATTCTCGGCCACGAAGCCGCGATAGTCTTCGAGGGTGCGAAAGGGCCAGGCGCCGACAAAGTTCGATCCTTCATCGGCATTGGTGCCGACAATGACGGGCATCGCGTGGAAGCGGCCCGCGGCGAAGGCGTCGCGTTCGTCCTGCGGAATTATCCAGCCGTCGCGGATCGGGCGCAGCACCCGCGGCGTGGTCAGGCCACGCACCTTCGGCACGAAGAGCGGCGTCTTGGCCAATACTTCCTCGACCGACATGCGGCGCAGCGCCGCGAGATCGTTGCCGAGCTTCAAGCCATAGGCCTCGGCTTCGGCGAGGCCCGCGAGCGGACGAAACGCGCCGGCGCTTTCGAGGATGGCCTGTTGAAACAAACCCTTCGCCAAGGGCGACGTCATCAGCAGAGAGACCGACGCCGAGCCGGCCGACACGCCGAACAGGGTCACCCGTTTCGGATCGCCGCCGAATTGGGCGATATTGTCTCTGACCCATTCGATGGCGAGGCGTTGGTCGAGCAGACCGAGATTGTTTGTGAGGCTTGGTTCGCCAGGGAAGCCGAAGATGTTTAGACGGTAGCTGTTGCGGATGGCTTGTTAGTAAATTTCACAGGAAGAACGCAAATTTGGTTTCGGGTTGCTTACTTTGCAGACACAACAATCACGTCTTCCAGATCAGCG
>JAATGI010000495.1 GCA_015654725.1 Rhodospirillales bacterium | reverse complement strand
TTTGTCAAAATGAACTTGGCGCCTTGGTGTCTTGGTGGTTCAAAATCTTACCCCCCACCCGCTCGCAGCCTTCGGCTGCTCACGACCTTCCCCGCAAGGGGGGACGGGCATGCTTACAAATGGAAGGCAAAGCGCTCAGATCATGCCTTCGAGCAGCGTCAATAGTTCCTCGGGCTTTTCGCGATGGACGCTGTGGCCGCAATTCACCTCGGCCACCTTCCAGCCCGGCTGCGCGCGCACCCGGTCGTAGAATTGGCGGAACGGGTGGCCGGGATCCCGGGACGCCCAGACATAAAGCCGGTTGGCGATGGTGTCGGCCTTGCCGGTGAGCTTGATTTTTTCAATGAGCGTGCCGAGCGGCTGTGGCGAACGCAGCGCTCTGTCGTCGTCGCTCATGCCCTGCACGCCCCAATTCGGCACCGACACGCCGAAGCCGCCATGATTGCCGCCGGCATCGGCGAGGCGCTGGTCGTTGAGCTCGGCGGTGTAGTCGAACAGCGACTTGCCGTTTTCGGGCAGGAAGGCGTCGATATAAACCAGCGCCGAAATCCGCTCGGCATAGCGCTCGGCGACGCCGGCCGCAACCATGCCGCCGTAGGAATGGCCGGCGAGAATGAACTTCCCGAGCTGCTCATATTTGATGGTGCCGCAGACATCCTCGATATGGGTCGAGAGATTGATCGTGCCGTCGAAGAGATGCGTGCGCTCGCCGAGGCCGGTCAGCGACGGATAGAAGACGCGATGGCCGCGCGCCCGCATCCGCTCGGCGAAGGGCGTCCAGCCATAGCTGCCGCCCCAGGCGCCATGCACGATAACGAAAGTCGCGGTCTTGGTCGCGTCGGCCATGATCCCTCCGGAGGTCAGGTGTCAGGTATCAGGTATCAGGTATCAGAAAACGCCCGACGGTTAAACCGATCCCTGATCCTTGTCCTCTGAAACGGGAACGTAAGTTGTCCGGCGCGGGTTTGATAGACGAGGACGCTTGTCTCGGAGCCGCAATGCGCGCGCTTCCCCGCAAGCGATCGTCGATAGGAGCAGCGGATGGTAAAGACTATGACAGCGGCGCTGGTCGCGCTCGCCTTGGTTGGAGGATCATTCGCGATCGCCCCGACCCCGGCGAGGGCCGCCGACGTCTCGGTATCGATCCCCGGCGTCGCCTTTGGCTATGACGACGGCTATTGGGACCAAGGCCATGCTTGGCATGGCTGGGCCACGCCCGACGCGAGGGTCCAATTTCAGACCGCCAACCAGGGCCATTATTATGGCTGGAAGCACGACCGCGACGCCAACATGGGGTGGCGCGAAAACGACACGTGGTGGGGCAAATAGCCGCCCGCTAACCGCCCGTCGATGAGACCGGCGTCCGGCGAGCCGCATCGGCCTGCTCGGGCGCCGGCTCCTTTTCGCCGCGCTCGGCGATGATTTTCTCGATGCGCTCCTTCAGCGCGGCGCGGGCGCGGTTTTGCGCCCGGGTGCGGATGTCGGTGCCCTAGAGCACGCGCTCCCTACCGCGCGCCCGGCGGCGCCCCCACGATCGTGTTGTGGAAATGCGCGACGCGCCAGGCGCCGTTCTCCTTCGCCGCGACGAAGGAGGCGCGGGTGTTGAGTTCGCGCGCGGCGGGCGGCGGCACCGTCACCTTGGTCTCGATCAGCCCGATCGCGACATCGGGGCGGAGGAATCGAAGCTTCGCCAGCGTGAAGCGGCCGGTGCTGCCCTTATAGACCGTGTCGAACACCTGTTGATGGTTGGTCCCGATCTCGGCGCGGCCCGTGAACAGCCCGCCAAAGACGTGAGTGAAGGTGGCGTCCTCGGCGAAGGGTGCCGCGAAGCCGGCACCGTCGCCCGCGTTCCACGCCGCCTCGAACCGCTTCACGATCTCGCCGATGGCCTGCTCGTCCGCGCTCATGATGATCCTCTTGGAATTCAGCCGCGCAGCTTGCGGAGGCCGGGCGGAAAAGCGCAAGCGCATTCCGCCGCGCTTGGGTCAAAGCCCGGCGCGGAATGCCGGTTGACTTGGGCCGGTTTGCGCTCACCATCCTCGCGCGGGCGCGGCAAGCCGAATGCCGCGGCCGAGGACGAGCGATAAGGAGGCGACGATGGTGCGGCGCTTTGACCATCTGACCATCACGGTGCGCGATCTCGACCGGGCGCGCCGGTTCTTCGGTCTGCTGGGTTTCAAGGAAACGATCGCCGTGGTGATCACGGGCGAGCCCTTCGCGTCCTATATGGGCGTGCCGGGGATCGAGGCGGACCACGTCACCCTGGTGTTGGAGAACGCCAGCCCGCGAACCGAAATCCAGCTGCTGCATTACCGCCATCCGGAAGCCAGCGCCGATCCGCAAACCGGCGATCTCCACAGGATCGGCTTCAACCATGTCTGCTTCGCGACCGACGATATCGAGGCCGAGATTCGCAAGATGCGCGAGAACGGCTTCGAGACGCGCGGCGACTTCCTTGATTTCCATTCGCGGAAGCTGGTTTTTCTCGACGGTCCCGAGGGCGTGGTGGTCGAACTCTCGCAGTGGCATTAGACCCGTGACGACGAATAGCCCATAGCCAGTAGTAGCCGTAGGGCGGATGAGCGCAGCGTAATCCGCCTCACGGAAGCCGCCGTGGCAGGATTTCGAGGATCACGATAATTGCATGATATTGCATGATTAGGTATCGCTGCTGCGCGAGCGATGATTGGCGAGCAGCGTGTCCAAGATTTCTGGGCGGTAGCGGAAATTAGTTGCCTTGAGTCGCGTGAAAGCATCGGCGAGATCGATCAAACCGCGCCGCGCGGCGAGATCGAGCAGGCCCAATGTGCCGGTGACGGCGAAGCCTTGCTCGTGCGCGATTGCAACGCCGGCGCGATCATCCATCAAAATGAGATCGGCTCGCGTGCCGCGGGCCAATGCCAATGCCGCCCGTTCTCCGTCGTCAAGCGTCCGCCACGAAGGATCGTTCGCGGCCGTGGCGGAAACTGACCGTATGTCGATCCATGCCGGCGGAGCGATGGCCCAAGCGCGCACCGCCGCTGGTGCCGCCGGATGGCGCAATTCGGCGCATACCGGGTCCGGCACCAGGATTTTTTCAAACAGCCGAGGGAGAATGTCGATCGCGCCGATCAAGACCAGGTAATTGAGCGGGCCGGTATCGGCGACGACCAGCCGCATGGATTTCAGAAGCCGAGGCGATGCAAATCTTGGCGCTCACGTTCGATGTCGGCGATGCTGTAAGGCTCGAACACGCCATGCGCCTTGAGAAAACCATCGAGCGCGTCGCGCGTGCCGAAGCCGAGCAGCCGCCGCAGCTCCGGCTTGGTCAGATGGCCGAGCTTGTATTCTTCGAGCGCCAGCGCTTCGAGCGCGCGGCGCTCCACCTCGCTCGCCGTGCCGAGCCGCCGGGCCAGATCGTCAGGGATGTGTACCGTTACGTTCATGCGATCATTCTAAGCCGTGGTGCCTGCATTGCCAATCCGCCCTCGGTCGGGACGAAGAAGCGCGAGCGATTGAAGCGGTTCAAGGAGGCAAGACGATGACGGACGATCGGACGGAGTTCGTGCGCGGCAGCGGCAATGTATTTCGTGATTTTGGCTATCCTGACGCCGGCGTGCGCCAGGCCAAGGCGATCATGGGCGCGCAGATCATCAAGATTCTGGATCGGGAAGGATTATCGACCCGGCAAGCGGAGGCGAGGACGGGAATCTCTCACGGCGAGTTTTCCCGCATCCGCCGCGCCAGCTTTAGCCGCTTCACCATCGACCGGCTGATGATGATCCTGGGCCGCCTCGGCAAGAACGTAAAAATTTCGGTTCAGGTCCGCGCGCGGTCGCGGCGCGAGGCGGCCACGACGGCGGCGCCTCGCCCCTAGTAGGGCAGTCGCCCGTTGCTCATCAGCCCAAGAATGAACGATCTGCCATTTGTCTCCGCGAAATCTGAAACGGAGCCGACCGTCTGATAGTTCCCAATGTTGCAAGGTCAAGACGCGCAATTGCCTAGTTATGTAGGTTCCTCAATATCTTCCGTTTGTTGGTGACCGCAGGTGTAGCACCGCCACTTTTGATGCAAATATCGCCGATCCTCGAAAACATCAGGACGATGGCGGTACATATCTTCCCGCCGAAAGTCGCGCTCGCCGCAGTTCGGACATTTCCTGAAG